>NZ_CAAAFR010000115.1:0-99083 GCF_900634745.1 Protofrankia symbiont of Coriaria ruscifolia | reverse complement strand
AGGTGGACCTTGCTGGTCTGCCCGCCCCGCGACCGTCCGAGCAGGGCGGCTGTCAGGCGGAGTTTTCGCCGACGCCGGATACGTCGTCGCTCCTCCCGCGCGGGATCGGCTTCGGCGCCGTGCCCGTTTTGTTCTTCGACGCTGCCCCCTTTGACCCGGTCTTCTCCTCCTCGGCGGCAGCCTTCTCCAGGGCGGTGATGACGTCGCGGTCCAGGTGCATCCCGGCAGCGTCGTGGTGAGCACGCGCGGTGGTGGAGTCGATGCTGACCAGGGACAGGTCCACCGCACCCCGCTGCACGGCCTCCGCGATCAGACCCTCCAGCAGGGCCTCGAACACGCCTGCGTCGCGCCACTGCCGGAAGCGGTTGTGGACGGTCGACCAGGCGCCGAACTCTCGCGGCATCTCCCGCCACTGCCCGCCCGTCCGGAACCGCCAGAGCACACCCTCGAACGGCCACCGCAGCCGCTGCGGGTACGGGCCGAACCCGCCGATCGGCAGGTAGGGCTCGATGAACGCCCACTCCTGGTCTGTCAGTTGCGCCCGCGTCATGCACGACGGTCTACCCGATCAGACCCGCCACACGAACGAACCCCACAGATCGATCACAACCCGATACACGCCCTAGAGCCACAGCCCCTTACAGCGGCAGCCAGACTCAAGAACCAACGTCAGCAGGCGCTGAAGGCCACAGCCCAGAGGCCGGTTTACAAGATCGTCGACTGGTCCGACAGAGCTGTTCCACTTCCAAGGTTGTTGCGGAACACCACGTTTTCCAAGGTTGCAGAACACCACGTTCGAGGATCCTCAACAAGGTTCCACCCGGCACCACCGTCACAAGGGCGACAGGCCATCAGGTAATCAACACGATTTCCCCGGTCGCGAGATGATGCCAGGTGATGGTGCGCCGCCGCATCGCATCGACGATCAATATTTCGACCCGGCGCACGTCACGGGCGGGGGAGCCGAGATAGAAGGTCTGCCCGTTGACGGTCAGCTGCAGCAGCGCGTCTCCCCCTCGGGGTGTCCGCTGACGCCCCGCTTCCGTCGGCATCACCAGTACGGCGTGACACTGGCGATCCCGGCCGACACCCGCGCTTACGGAGCCGTTGAAGAGTCAAGGGCGTTGGTCGGCCAGGATAATGATCAAGATCAAGCTACTCTCATTTGATCAAGATGGTGCGATCCCCCGGACGGGCATAGTAGGCCTCACGCTCGTTCAAGTACTGATCTCGCACAAGTACTGATCTCGCCCGGACCGCAGACGCCCGCGACCCTGCCCTGTGGTGATGATCATAACCAGCCAGTGGCGAGGGATACCGCTACCTAACGTCCAGTCCCGCGGACGAATGACGGGCAAATGATCATTGGGAAGATGATCACTGCTGCCCTCATCCTCCCGCACGTCGGACACGACCGGACCACCTGATCGCTCCACGCTGGAACCGAACCTGCGAGACGCGGCCTGCTACCGGGCCGGGCAGCGTGCCCTCTTGGACAGCGCCCTTCTCACCGTTCTCCGTGGTAACGCCGGGCTTCCACGCGCCACGGCCGGGTGAACGGTCCGGTGCCGGATGATGGGCCGACGATCCCGGCGCGGGTAACGGCAGCAGCCATCTGGTGTCGCCGCAGGCCCGACGGCCTTTCGCGGGTTATAGGACGGCCGGACTCGGCGACTGGCTGGTGTGTACCGTTCTGCGGGGGGCGAAGGAGCCGGCGTTGCCTGGGCCGAAGGGCTGTCCAGCGAGGTTCCAGCTCCATGAGACGTGGGGCGTGATCTCGAGATAGCGGGCGGAGTCGAACCGGCCGGCTCGACTGATCAGTTCGGCGGTGCCGTAGACGCGGACGAAGCGCGGTGTCCAGGGATCGGTGGAGACGAGGTCGTCGATGACAAGGGCGACCTTGGTGTGGCCGGCGGCGACGTTGCGGAACTTGCGGGTGTTCTCGGGGTTGTGGCCGCCGATGTAGAAGCGTGTGCCGTCGAACTCGAAGCCGACAGGGACGGCGTCCGGCTGCCCGTCCGGGCCGACTGTCGCGAGGCGGGCCAGGTGCTGGGACTGTAGGTAGGCGATCTCTTCGCTGGTGAACGACATCGGGCCTCCTGATCGGATCGGGTGAGGGCCGGTTCCCGCGCCTCTCACATAGTGCGTATTGTACGTTCCGCGTACTATAGGTGCAGCGTACTATGAAGCAGCGATGCACTACCGGGAGGTGTGGCGATGGAAACCTGCGACCCAGAGACGATCGGAGTGGCGGCCGGCCTGGTCCGGGTGTCGTTTCTGGTGCAGGGGATCTACGCGCGGGCAGCCGGACGGCACGGTCTCACGCCGGCGCAGGCGCGGCTGCTGTGCATCCTGCTCGACGCGCCGCGCGGGATGGCCGAGCTCGCCGGCCTGCTCGGCGTGGAGAAGGCCGGTCTGACCGGACTGGTCGACCGCGTCGAACACCGGGGGTTCGTGCGGCGCACAGCCGTGCCGGGCGACAGGCGGGTCCTGCAACCCACCCTCACCCCCGCCGGCCGACGGGTGGCGGGGGCGTTTCACGGCGAGGTGACCGGTGAACTGACCGCCCTCGTCGCCGACATGTCACCCGTCGACCAGGAGCGGTTTCGGTGTGCTCTGGCCCGGATCGTCCAGGTGCACGACGTCCCGGCAGTCTTCGCAACCGTCGAACCGGGGGATGCGGCGACACGGGCCGGTGGCGCCTGAGCCCACCTGGCGGCGAACCGCGAAGCCTACAAACCGCCCACAACCCCAACCACAGGAACGTGGGGGTGCGATTCCCAGGGCCACCCGGCAGGCTCGGCCCCCCGGGTAGACATCACAACCACCGATGAAGCTGAACACAGTTCAGTGACCATACCAAACCAGCCCGTGGATCTGACGTACCACATACGAACCACTATCCCATTGTGCCAGGTCCGACGATCATCCGCGGCGGCACCAGCGGCACGCCATCTACCTGCGAAAACGCCGACCGGCCAGATAACGCCGGCCAGATAACGCCGGGCTCCACAACCGGAACGGTTTCCGCTCAACAACACCTGGACGAGTCGCGCGAACCGCTAAAAAACCGCGACCCGAAGGTGATCTGACAGAAATGGCTTCGGTACACCCCGATGCTCGGCTGTCGACATTGACGGGCTTAACCTGTGGCCCGCGCAACAATCTTGGACGGAATGCGCGGTGGTACGACCCCCGGATCCCGGACCTGCCACCATGAGCGCTGACCCGCGAAGCGGCCACAAATGTAACCACGGGAGACGTAATGTAATAATGTAACTGGCTTGTGGTTACATTTGCCTGTGGTCATCGACGTGAGCGGGATGATCGCCAAGCTGCGAGCAGCCGGCGGGGACACAACCGACGTGGAGGTCAAGTTGGCTGCGGGCGGGCTGCCAGTCTCGTTGACCGCGACGCTGAGCGCACTGGCGAACCTGCCGGGCGGCGGTACGATCATCCTGGGTCTCGACGAGCGGGTCGGATTCCGACCGGTCCGGATCGCCGAGCCGCAGCCCCTCAAACAGAGCCTGGCGGCCAAAGCCCGCGCGTTCACACCCCCCGTCCGCCTCACGATCGACGACGGGATCGTCGACGGCGAGCCTGTCGTCGTCGCTCGCGTGCACGAATGCGACCGTTCCGCCAAGCCCTGCCGTGTCACGGCGACCGGCGCGTCGTACCGGCGCGTCGTACCTGCGCGGGTATGACGGCGACTACGCCCTGTCAGACCTGGAGGAGCAGGGGTTCCTCGCCGCGCGCCGACCGCCGTTGTTCGACCGTTCACCGGTCGAAGGCGCACGCCTCGACGACCTCGACACCGAGCTCGTGGACGCGTTCCTGGATGCCGTCCGCGAACGCGACCCGAGCGGACTCGGCCGTTTCGACGACGACGCCGAACTCCTGCGCCGCACGGGTGTTTACCTTCGCCGGCGGCCAGCCCACCGTCGCGGGCCTGCTCGCGCTCGGCGTCCACCCCCAGCAGTGGTTTCCCCGGTACGTCATTCAAGCGTCGGCGCAACCCCTGCCAGGGGATCCCGCCGGAACACGCGCTCGAAACCAGACCATGATCACAGGGTCGATCCCGCGGATGCTCGACGCCGCGCTGCTGTGGGCCCGACGCACGTTCGACACCACCATCGTCTCCGAGCCGGACGGCACGGTGCACGACCGTCCTGCCTACCCACTCGTCGCTTTCCGCGAGCTGGTAGTTAACGCCCTCATCCACCGCGACCTCGATCACTGGTCCACCGGCCTGGCCATCGAGGTCCGACTACGCCGCGACCGTCTCGTCGTCTCGAACCCCGGCGGGCTCTACGGCATCACCGTTGACCGGCTCGGCAGGGACGCCGTGACATCCGCGCACAACGCCCGGCTCGTCGCCATCTGCCAACACGTCCGCTTCCCGCAGACCGGCGCCCGCGTCATCGCGAAGCCCTCGCCAGCGGCATCCCGATCATTACCGAAGCGCTCGCTGACCACCGCCTACCCCCGGCCTACTACATCGACAGCGGCATCCGGTTCACCGTCGTCCTGCACCAGCCAACAGCCGCCGCACCCGCCGGACCCGGCCTGAATACAACCGAACTACGGATCTACCAGGCACTCGCCAACCGAGCACGGACCGTCGCCGGCCTGGAGCAAGAACTCAATCTGACTGGTCCCAACATCCGGAAAGCACTTCGCGGTCTGCGCACCCGAGGACTGCTCACCCAGCACGGCGGCAGAGGACGGCCCATCACCTATCAACGGACCAGTGGGTAAACGGACAGGACCTGAATAGGAACAGCCTCCCGTCCCATCCGCCACCGTAGCGCCTGAAGATCAGGATCTTACGACGGTTCAGGCGCCCTGGCTATGACCGACTACTCCTCTGCACAGATCCCTACTGCACGCAGCCATCCGGCGCGGGCTGATTATCGCCACGCGCTGGAGCCTTTGGCCCGCCACGTCATCGCGCTCATCAAACCGACGCGTCGAGGGCTCCGAGCGGGAGGCTGTCGTATCGGCGGACCAGGTCTGCCATCCTTCGAAGATCGCCTTTCTGTAGCTCGACGAGCCGAAGCTCGTCAGCGGCCAACGCGTCAAGGAAGGCCGCCTCGGCTTGAGCACCCCGTTCGCGCTCAAGTAACCAGCACACATCAGTCAGTACCGGCGCCGGAACCAGAAGCGGCCCTGGATGGCGCTCCAACAGATCCAAACATCGCTTGTGGTCTGCGTCGTCAGCATCGAGGGCCGCAACGAGCGGCCCCGTGTCGACCACTAACACGTAGGACGACCCAGCTCCACGCGGATGATCTCCTCGGACCGGACGGCAAGATCCCCGCAACCGCTATGAAGCATACCCGCGAATGACAGGCGACGCACCGGCTGCTCGGCGATAGTCCTATCCCGGTCCTCAGCGGCTGGCCCGCCCGCCGACACCGAGCTCACAAGGTGACGCACGACTTCCCCAAACCCGCACCAGCCTGCTCCGGGGTCAGACGGTCCACCAGTTCGTGGAGTTCCGCATACGCCATCTGCATAGGAGCATGGTAAGTGGCCGAGCAGACGCTAAGGCATACAACGAAAGAGGAAAGATCAACAACTAGCGTGGACGAAGCCCGCATTGAGGAACATCCCAGCCACAGGACCCTGGGGGTTCCGGGGAGCTCGGCCCCCCGGGGCAGACATCACGGCCCCCGGCGAAGCTGCCCGAAGGTCAGCGAGCAGGCCAAGCCGGCGCGTGGACCTTCTGTCCGCCTATTCGAACCGTCAAGCCCAGCTTGAGGGTATGGAAGACGTGCTCGCTCGCATCGCAGAGAGCGACAAGGCGGACTTGCCCGGCATAGGCGCGAGCGAAGCGAGAACCCGCTGGTGGAGCATGACCGACCGGCTGAGCGCTGCCGACATTGAGACGCTGGCTGAGCGCTACCGCTCGGGCGTCAAGGCCGCCCATCTCGCCGCCGAGTACAACATCAGTCTCAGCAGCGTCAAGCGCCTGCTTCGAGCGCGCGGCGTCCGACGTCGGGAGGCTCGATCATGACACGGCCCCAGCAAGCTGCCGGAGTACGCCACACGAGCCGTGGTCCGTAAGAGCGAGACAGTGAGCCCAGCCTGCCGCACGGGTGGATACCGCCCGTGCGGCACCCCCTCAACAACTTAAACAGAGAACCCAACTATGCAACCACCTACACACCAAGGAGGTGATCTTCAAGGCGGTCCGCGACCAGCGGACGCCGGGAGTCTCCCTCGTAACACCATCCTCATCGGCGACGTCCGTGAACGCTTGGCCGAACTACCAGCCGCGTCCGTGGACACCGTCATCACCAGCCCGCCGTACTTCGGTGTGCGGAATTACGGCCATGACCAGCAGCTCGGAGCCGAACCCGACGTTGACGGCTGGGTCACTGAGCTGCGTGACATCGCCCGCAACCTGGCCCGCGTCCTGCGCCCGACTGGCTCTCTCTGGCTCAACCTCGGTGACAGCTTCTCCCGCCGTTCGCCCGAGGGCGCACCTACCAAGAGCCTGCTCCTCGGCCCGTCCCGCGTTGCCTTGGCCCTCGTGAAAGACGGTTGGACGCTCCGTAACCAGGTCATCTGGGCAAAGTCGAACCCGATGCCCTCCAGCGTGACTAACCGCCTGAGCACCACGCACGAGGTCATCTACTTCTTCACTCGTTCGCCCCGGTACTACTTCAACCTCGATGCGATCCGGCAGCCGCTCGTCACCACGAAGCGGCAGACCACCCGTGATCCCAGCCGGACGTACCCACCACCGGGTTTTGGCGCAGTCAACCGCCAAGGCTCGACGCTCAACGACAACCGTGGCTTATCCCGTCTCAAGGCCTCTGGCCTGGCCGGTCACCCACTGGGTAAGAATCCTGGCGACGTCTGGACGCTGCCGACTGCTGGCTTCCGGGGCGGTCACTTCGCCGCCTTCCCGCTGTCCCTGGCTGAGCGTCCCTTGCTCGCCACCTGCCCGGAACGGGTCTGCGCGGTTTGCGGTACGTCCTGGCAACGAGCCCTGGCCCGCCGACACGGGCGGCTGCTGGCTGTGGGCGAGCTACAACCGACGTGCTCGTGCAACGCCGAAGGCGTGCCCGGCGTGGTGCTCGACCCGTTCATGGGCACTGGCACAACAGCGCTGGCCGCTGAGAAGCACGGCCGTGACTGGCTGGGCGTCGAGCTGAATACGGCGTACGCCCAGATGGCCGAGGAACGCATCACCGCAGCGCGACACAAGCATCACCGCGCGGCCTGACGCCTCCTCGGCGTCATGCGGCCGTCGTCGTCATCCCAGCTCAAAGGGATGGCCGGCCGCACCAACACCGAGGAGGCTTCCGTGAACGCGGAAACCCGCAATGGCGGCGTGAAGACGCTGGGCATCAAGGTGCCGGACGCCCTGCACGCCCAGTTCACCCTGGTGGCTCAGCTCGACGGCATCTCTCTGGGCGACGCCGCCCTGCGAGCGGTCGAGCTGTACGTTGCCACCAAGAAGGCCGAGCCGGACTTCGCGGCTCGCGCCAAGGCAGCGCTTGAGGAGATCGAGCGCGAAGCTGCCGCACGTCGCGGCGCGATCCAGGGGCTGTTCGGGGCCGACGCCCCGGCGGCCGAGGCTGCCGAGCCGACCACCAGTCAGGCACGGCGGCGAAGCGGTGAGGCTTCCAAGTAAGCGCTGAAGCCCACGCTGCACCGGAACGGAGTGGCGGCCAACTCTGGCCGCCCTCCGTTCCACATCTCACGTACTGAGTGCCCGTCACCCGAGCCAGGCTTTAGGACGACGGGCACGAATAAGGCCCGTCCTGGTCCTTGTGGAGTGGCTGGGGCGGGGCCTTCAATCGTTAGCCAGTGTTGCTCTTCTACTTGGCTAATTTGCGCCCAGAGCCTGCCAACCCTTTTAACAGGATGGCGAGCGCAAGTATGAGCGCCACGGATAGGACGCCGTTCAAGAGTGATGAATTACCGTCGGTCAGCATAAAGACAAGCCCTAGCGCTGTCCACGAACCATAGAAAGCAAGTTGCAGTATTGAGTTAACCAGCGACAGCTTCTCGCCAGGATAAGCCCTGTTCATGTACGGCGCCAGAAGCGGCAAGAAGAACAATCCAATCAGCACAGCCCACATTGTTGGTGCGCCATATCCAGTCTGCGCCAAGAGACCGTGCCTCCACATGAACAGCAGTACGACGGCACCGACCCATAAAGTTGCAACGAGACTAACGATGGTTGAGATCTTCTTGGTAATCATCAAGGTTGATTCCTGCTAAATAACTATCATTAGAGTAAATGAAGATCACCTGAATGACAAGCGCGTCGCCCACGCTTTGCAAAAATGCCAGCACGGGCATGTAGTGCGACTCTTGAATTTATTCAGAATAATGTTATTGTAATTTGACAGCCCACACTGAATGTGACTCGGGCTTCGAAACTTGACAACTAGAGAGAGGTGAACTATGCGCATTTATGCGCAGGGCCGACTGCGGACTTTCCTGCTTTGCATGGCAATGCTGTGCAGCAGTATGGGTCTTACGGTCTTCGGACCGGCGAGTCCAGCAAAGGCCGATCCAGCCTGCCTCACGAATGGCGGGTTCTACATCGTATTCGTACGAGGATCTGCCGAGAAGATCTACGACAAGCGAGCGGAGGCGTTCCACGACTACGTCATCGCGGCGTTGTGGCCCCCACCCCGGATACCCAGCAACACCGAATGGGCCGAGATCGGCAATCTCGACGGAGACACTCCGCCCGGTGGGAGTCCGAATGAAGGCGGCGAATATCCAGCGGTAAACGCTGCGTGGGCAGCCGTCATGCCTCCCGTGTACTACAACAGCGTAGGCCAAGGGGTGGACGAGCTGACTACCCACCTGAACGACCGCGCGAGTCGTTGCCCCAAGGAGTCAATAATCCTGGGTGGCTACTCGCAAGGCGCTCACGTCATCGGGTGGACCCTCCAACTCGGCGGCCTCACGCAGACAGCCAAGAACCACATCGGATATGTCGCCTTGTACGGCGATCCTCGGTTCAACCCTGGCCCCATCGTCGATCGTCAGAACCACAACAACTTCGACAGTCACTGGTGGGTCAGGGGCGACGACACTGGATGGAAGAACGTACCGCCCCTCGGTGCATTCTCCAAGGCCGGACTCCTCGGAATGCGCAATCCGTATATTTCTGCGGAGTTCAAGGGCCGCTTCGGTAGCTGGTGTGCCTACGGAGATGGCATTTGCAGTTCAGACCAGTCTGACCAACCGAGTTTTCCAGTCCACAGCTCCGCGTACGACGGGCACTGGATCTGGGACTCAGCTCGTGAGATCGCCAGCAGGGCAACCGCGAAGCGAAACGAGCTAAACCCCAGCTCGCCGCCAATAGAGGTTCTGCCCTACACGATCGCGAACGCCGACAGCACTGGGACCACGCCCGAGACACCACCGCCGCCGGTGGTCAAATCCGTCAAGCGAACAGCAGGACCGGACGGAACTCGTCAGGTCTACGCAGCGACCAAGTCGGCTGTGACCGAAGCATGGTGGCGACCGGGCGGTGATGGCGTCCATAACAGCGAGATGATCAACATCTCCCAGGACAACATCGTTGGCTTCGACAAGGTCAACGAGCCGGATGGGGCGACGCAGTCACTCTACACGGCGGTGCCGGACGGAGTGTGGGAGACGTGGTGGCGACCGAACGAAGGCACGCATAGTGCCAAGATCGTCACCGGGCTCACCGGCGTTCGCCAGGTCATCGCTGATCCAGTGAACGACAGTGGTCAGTACACCCACCGCCTGTACCTCCTCGCGGAGGATGGGCCGTACGAAGTCTGGTGGCGCGAAGGCGGGGACGGCATCCACATGAGCCGTCTCAACAACATCGCCGGACCGGTCACGATGGACAAGTCCCGTGGCCCGGACGGCACGGACCAACTCTACGTCGCGACACCGACGTGGGTCTACGAACTGTGGTGGCACCCGGGTGAGAGCGTGCATAGCGGCACGATCATCAACATCACCCAAGGCGACATCCGCAGTCTGGACAAGGGAGACAACCTACCCGACGGCGGTCAGCTTCTGTACACCGGTACGAGCACCACGGCGTGGCAGAGCTACTGGCTGAACAGCGCGCCTTCGCACGGCACGATTGCAACGAGTCAAACCAACGCCATACAGATCAAGAAGACCGTGTACAACGGTGTCCACGAACTGTATCTGGCCACGGGCGACCACGTGCAGGAATACTGGTGGAGCGGCTCCAGCAGCGGTGGTGGCGAGCTGATCCGCATTTCACAGAACAACATCACGTCCTTCGACAAGTCCAACGACGGTGCGGATCAGCAGATCTACACCGCATCGGGCGACCTCGTGTACGAGACGTGGTGGAGGGCTGGGAACGGCCCCAATACGTCGGTGCTGTTCAAGGTCGCGCGCTGAGGTAGCCGAAAGGCTCCAGTACAACCAGCCCCAAGAAGGCTGCGGCTCAAGCTGGCCGGGCGATACGTCGCCGCCAGCGATGACGCCCGGCCACGCTTGGTCACTTGAATCTCTTGTTTCAAAGACAGACTCGCCCCTCACAGGGCTTGAGGCGATGACCTGCTTATGTGAGCAGGTCCTTTTTAATGCAACCGGATTGCGTCAGGTGCGGGGCATGTATTTTGCACCTACTGATAGATCGACAGGCATGCATGTCCATCCTAGACCCATAGGAGTCAGAATGGCTTGAACAGCTCAGCAAGAGATACGCCTACTACCTTTGCAATTCGGTGTACGACGCCAACTGATGGGTTTCTCTGGCCACGCTCCACATAGCCTATGTAGCTTCTGTCCACGCCAACTAGCTCAGCCAATTTCTCTTGCGTTAGCGCTCGCTTGCGTCGCAGCTCCGCAATTCTGCTGCCGAACTTCTTTAGAAATCTGTATTCATTACTCACACCCCGAGTGTGACCGTAAGTCTTACTTGTTTCGAGCGACAGTTTGTCCCATAATCGGAGGCAAACAGGTAAGCAGGATCGTGAAGGAATGAGCCAGGCAAGCCCAAAGATTGAAGTGCGGAAAGTCAACGAACCGAAGGACGTGCCATTGAATATTGCTCGTGACCTCAAGCGGCGCATCGAGTCTGGCAAGGCTTTGGTTGCTGTTGAGCGCCCGATTATCGCTCTCTCACTGATTCGCAAGCGCTGGGCGCAGCTCGTGCGAGAGATTAGGGTTGCGCACGCATCCACGTTGAACAGATGGCGGCGTGAGGAGTTGTCGATGCAGGCAACGCGCATGGAGTGGACAGAGTTTACCGCGACCGACTATGAGGCTTTCGCCGACGTGTATGTCGCTGAGCCGTCTAAAGCTGCTCAGCTTGTGGATCAAGCGGCAACCATATATGTCGCAATACCGTTGAGCGACTCCGGCTTGAAAAAGCTGCTGCGTAAGATGGAACCCGATACGCTTGTCATCCGCTACGAGTTTGAAGCGGATCAGCGCGAATAGCCATCCAGCAGATATTGCACATGCCCAGTCTTTAGCGCGTCCAGGGCAACAGCGACCCGACGCCACACATAAGGCCGGAGCCGTTGCTGTGCCTGCTCGGGAGTGCAGAACTCAAATGCAGACAGCTCATCATCCGAAATCTTGAGTCCGGCTACTTGCTCGTCGGCCAGCTCGCCACCGTCAAAAATGAACGCGAGCAAGTCATCCCAGGGGCCGTGCGGCGACACCCAATCGACCACCAGCAGCCCAGTGACATGTACGTCCATGCCGAGTTCTTCCCGCAGCTCGCGGCGCACGGCTTCATCCGGCGGCTCGTTGGCTTCCGCCATGCCGCCGGGCATGTCCCAGTCTGGCTTGTACTGCGGATCAACGAGGAGAATCCGCCCCTCACGATCACGAAGGAGAACGTCAGCGCTCACGCGCTTGCGCGGCTGCTTGGCGTTGCCCTCTGCCAAGTAGGCCTGCCACGCCTCCGGGTCACGCTCATACAGCGGAGCGTCAGCATTCACTATCTCTCCCCGAGCGCCGTTCCATCGCTACGTCCGTCCTGTGTGAGCCACTGATAGAGCCACATCCGTTCCCTGAGCGCTTCATCGAGGCAGCTCAAGAACTCGGCCACCACCCGAGTACCCCGGTGCGGCTCCAGCAAGCGCCTGAGATCAAGAAGCTGCTGGATGACGAGGTAGGAACCGAGCTGCTGGGTCGCGTCCAGCACCTCTTGAGCGATGGCACAGGCTTCGTCGGGCCTGCCCTGGGCGATCAACACAGTCACAAGGATGAGCTGTCCAAATGCCCGGCTGCGCGTGCGGTCTCCCGGCCGCAGTTCGATGACGCGCTCGGCCTGCCGTTCCGCCTGGGCCAGATCACCAAGCTGGCGCAGACACCGGGCGGCCTCGTTCGCAAGCGAGCCTTCATCGAAGTGGCTGACCCACAGGGATCGTTCCTCGGCCGGCTGTGCTTCGAGCGTCCGCTCTGCCTGTACGAGCAGTTGCGTGCAGTCGTCGGATCGTCGCAGCGCAGCGAAGCCACGGGCCTGCATCGCAAGAAGCCGAGCTTCGAGTTCAGGCAACCGCGGACCACGGGCCAGCACCTCGCGTCCTCGTCGCGCGTACTGGATGGCGTCGGCTGGCTTGCCCTGGTGGTGGGCCAGATGACTCATGCTGGCCAGGATGTGTACGCCGAGCTGGCGGTCATGGCCGAGCTTGACCAGATCAAGGGAGCGCGCGAAGTGCTGTTCGGCGGCCTGGTCTCGTCCAGCGTCGTGAGCCATCCATCCGGCCATCTCGGTCAAGGCGGCTGCGGCCGTGAACGCCAACCGCCCATCACTGCCGTGATCGACTCCGAACATGCGCGGCGCGACTTCGGCTTGCAGATACTTGACGACGGTGGCGTAGAGGTGGCCGCCGCCAACCTGACGATCCGCCGCCCGAAACGACTGCATCGCGGAGGCGTAGCCGTTGCCGCCACCAAGCGGCAGCCCGAGCGACGGAGCCTGAAGCAGTACAGGCCGTGGCCGGGCTTGCTGCGGTATAGCCGCCCTCTCCACCTCGGCCGTACGGCCGTTGCTACTTACAGGCGACTCACCAGGCAGTTTGAACCACAGTAGATGCTCGGGAATGCGAAGCGTCCGCGCCCAGTGAGTCAGGCTGTCGAGATGTCGGACGGGCGCACCATTCTCGATGCGACTAATTTGAGCTTGCGTCAATCCGAGCCAACCGGCCACGACGCCCTGTGGAACGCCATCTTTGCCGTACACGGCGATGTGCTGCGGGTGCTTGCGATATGCCCGCGAGACGTGGCCGATGTGCTGGGCAGTAAAGGCATCCCGGAACTGATCGGTGTCCCAGAAGCCGTCAGGCAACTCCGGCGGCTGAATGATGAAGTCGCGCGCCTTGGTCTGGCACGGGGCGCACTGGCCGCTCTTGTTGTCTCGGGCAAGGCGCGTCCCGCAGCGGCAGTAACGTGCCGAGCGGTTCGCGTCCATGATCGTCCTGACTTTCGATGCGGCATCCCTGACCAGCAATTCTAGAACCTGGCCACCCTACGGGGCGGGCCGCATACATGTCATGTATGGCGCGTATACCCCCGCGATCATGCCCGGTACGGCCCAACCGCCTCACTCTCGGGTTACCCGGACACGTCCCCAACCAGGGAGAACGATCCATGACCCGCCAGGCGCAGGCCACGACCGTACTGACCCCAACCGACTACTTCCCGCCGGAGTTGCAGCAGCTGTGCAGGACCGCAGTGCGGGTGCTGCACGAGCACGTCGAGGTGGGCGGTCTGTGCGTGGTCTGTGCTGTGAGCTGGCCGTGCGAGCCCATCCGGCTCGCGGATCACAACCTGGCGCTGCTGTGAGTGTCCGTCCCAAGTCGGCCGGACCGGCGATGCTGCTCCCCGAAGCCGTCGCCGGTCTGGCCCTCCACGTGCCTCCCGGAGGGGCGCCGCTAACTATGCAACCGCTTGTCTACGGCTACATCCGCCTCAACCCGGCCGACCCGCAACACGTTGGCGATTGTCTGATGCGCGATCTCGCGGCATACGCGGGGCGGGAAGGGCTGACGCTGGCTGACGTCTTCACCGACCGTGATGCAGGAATAGGGGACCAATTCGGCCGGAGCGGCTTTGTCGTGATGGTCGAGACGCTACGCCGCCCCGGCGTTGATGGGGTCTTGATTCCGTCGCTCAACCACTTCTCAAGATTTCCTGGTGTCCATGAGGCCATGCGCGCCCTCATTGAGCTGGAAACCGGGGCACGGGTTTTTGTAATGGGCCACCCTCGGGAGGAACGCCATGACCGTTTTGGCAGAACGACCGGCGCAGGTGGCCATGACCCGTCCCCCTCGCCCTGAGCTTCGCGTACGCAGCGAAATGCAGCTTGCAGCGCTCTCAACGGCCACCGTCTGCGCGCAACTCTTTACCAAGTACACGCTCCAAGCGTGGCGACTCGACCACCTTATTGAGCCGGTCGAAAAGCTGACGACTGAACTTGTCACCCGAGCTGTCCGCACGACCGGCATTATTGAGCCAAATCCCCGGTGGACAGAGCTGGATGGCCTGAAACTCATTTTGGTGCGGCTTGTCGTTCTTGGGGACAACCTAATTGTCGAAGTCGCCGACAGCGATCCAGAGTTCACGGCGACAGGCGGGGATATTCCGCTCACACGCTCACTTGGCAAGCGGTGGAATTACTATAAGCCGCCCGCTGGGGGCAAGATCGTATGGTGCGAACTGCCCTTGTCGGCTTCAAGCAGTTCACTCGACCAAACCCAAGAGATACCGCGTGTACTGCCGCGCCGCACCCGTAAGCCAGTGCCAAAAGGCGTTGAGCCGATCGAGGTCATGAACGACCCTGGCATGTTGCGGCGCGTCATGGACGGGCTTCGCAACCTCGACGGTGAATCCGGGGAGGGGACGACATGAGATAATCAACTCATCCCAAGCTATAAACCAACCGTTCGGAGACTTCACCACCATGCACGACGCCTTTGACTTCGTGATGACTGAGCACGCCGCCTGGCAGCAGGCCGACGGCGGCGCGCAGCGCGTCTTCGCCCTGAACGACGGTGGCCGATGGCTCGCCACGCTCCAGGACGGCAGGCTGACGCTCGACCGCCTGAGCGGTGCGGGGGTCGAGCCGGTACGCGATGTCTTCACGACGCCGAAGGTGTTTGCAGGCGTTCCCGAGCTTGCAACTTCGCTGCGCTCCTTGGGTTCAGTCGTGCGTTTTCGCAACGCGGACCTATGGGATGCAATCGGTACGTCGATTATCCGGCAGGTCATTCGCGCCGGACAGTCAAAGAAGTTGTACCGAGCATTTTGCCGAGCGCATGGTGAAAAGGTTGCTCTGCCGGACGGTAACTCGTACGCGCTTTTTCCGGCACCAGAGGTTGTGCTTGGGCTGAGCGACGACCAGTTCAGTTCTCACGGTATGGCCTTCAAGCGTCGCCCGCTCAAGGCGGCTGCTGAAGCTTATCTGGAACACGGAGCGAAGTGGCGTGAGCTTGCGCCCGACACGCTCATTGCCGAACTTCAGTCCGTGCCGCGCATTGGTCCCTGGACCGCGCACGCCACTGTGGCCGACTGGAGTAACGAGTGGTCGCTCTACCCCTACGCCGATCTCGCGGTGCGGACCTGGGCCAAGCGAGCTGCACCCTCACACGACTGGCCGGCCGATGAACCGGCCTTTGGTCAGACCTGGCGGGCGCTCGCTGGCGAACATCTCTGCTCGCTCACGCTCTTGACGCTCGCTTGGGGTTCTCAACATGGAGATATCGGCTGACCGTGCCGTGGCTGGCGCGGACCTTGCTCGCCCGCTCGACGCCCTGTTCATCAACGCGCCCTTGCGCGACTACAGCCTTCGGCCTCGCGTGAACGACTTCACGCTGCCCGTGCTCGGCATGGGCTACATCGCCACCTACGCCAAGCACCAGGGCTTCAACGTCGGTGTCATCGACGCGGAAGCCCTGGGGCTGGGCCTCGACCAGACCGCGCAGCTCGTCAGTCAACTGTCGCCGCGCTGGGCGGGCTTCAATCTGCTTGCCCCGACGTACGAGATCAGCGCCCGCCTCGCCTCTGGACTTGACCCGTCGATCAACGTCATGGTCGGCGGGCACCAGGCCAAGGCCATGCCGACTGAGACCTTGACCGACCCACGGTTCGCGCGCTGTGAGGCTCTGGTGTTGGGCGAAGGCGAGACCCGCGTAGCCGAACTGCTGAAGGATCGCCGCTACCGCAACGAGCTTCCGGGCGTGATGTGGCTGGACCCCATCATGGGTACGCCGGTCACGGGCGGCAGCATGGGCGCCGGGCATCATCTCGCGCCCGACATCGACAGCCTGCCTTTCGTAGACCGCACGTTCCTCGCAGACGACCCGTACCGCGCCAGCGACGGACGGCTAGAGGCCAACATGGTCGGCGCTCGGGGCTGCCCCTACGACTGTTCGTTCTGCGGCGCGGCCGTGTCAGCCAACCCGGACATCACCATTCGCACTCGCACGCCCGAGAACATCATCGAGGAGATGACGGACCTGCACACGCGCTACGGTGTGACGGCCTTCCGCTTCGTCGATGACCTGTTCCTCGGCTACGAGCGCTTCATCCGCTCGTGCATGGCCGCCTTCACCGGCGCGGGCATCGGTAACCGCTACGTCTGGGACGCCACCGGCCGCATCAACATCCTGCACCGCATGAGCGACGACATGTTGGAGCTGCTGAAGCTCAACGGCTGCCGGGAGGTAGCGCTCGGCGTCGAGTCCGGGAGCGAGCGGCTACTGAAGCACATGGGCAAGCGCATCACCGCTGACATGACGCGCTCGGTCGTCCGGCGACTGACGGAGCGCGGCATCTCCGTCAAGGGGTACTTCATCCTCGGCTTCCCAACCGAAACGCGCGAGGAGCTGCATGACACGGTACGGCTGGTCTACGACCTGTGGGACATCACCGACCGCCAGCCCGGCCGCTTCCGCGCCAGCGTGTTCGAGTTCCGGCCCTACCCCGGCACGCCGGAGTGGCACCGGCTCATCGCCACGGGCCAGTACCAGCCTCAACAACTCCTCGACTACACGGCCGTCGACCTCACGGCCGGTGGCGTCGATGAGGCCATGCGCGGGCGCGACGAGTTCAACTTCTCCGTCAACATCCAATTCGGCGAGGCCACCGTAGACGAGGTGCGCGCTCGGCTCACCGAACTGTCACGCGAACAGTTCCAGCGTTCGACGGCGGTGGCCGCATGAATCAGGGGCCGGGATTCTTCGTGGTCATCGAAGGTCCGAGCGGGGTTGGCAAGAGCACGGTTGTCGAGCACCTGCGCGCCGAGCTGACGGCGCGTAGCGTCCCGGTCGTCGCTACAAAGGAGCCTTCTGACTCGGCACTCGGCAAGCTGGCACGGCAGGGAACCGACGAGTACCGCGGGTTGGTGCTTGCCTGCCTGGTAGCTGCGGATCGGTACTACCACTTGGAGCACGACATCCGACCCGCGCTCCGGGCTGGCTACGTGGTCGTCTGCGATCGCTACGTGCCGACATCCCTTGTGCTGCAAAGAATCGACGGCGTAGAGCCAGGATTCTTGGCTCAGCTCAACCAGTACGCCGAGAAGCCCGACCTCACGGTGGTGCTGACGGGAGAGCCGAAGCGCTCGGAGCAGCGCGCGGCAGATCGTGGCATCTACAGCCGGTTCCACCGTGGCGGTACGGCAGCTCGCGCAGTTGAAGACCGGCTGTACCGAGATGTCGTGCGCCAGCTCCAAGGGGCTGGCTCAGCTGTCCTTCACCATGAGGTCGCAGACGAACCAGCCGAGGCCGTGGCTACCGTCGTGCTCGATGCTGTGCTTGAGCGGCTGGGACAGCCGTCAGGGTGACGTCAAGGCGGCACGTACCAGGGAGTCGTACGTCTCGTCCGTGCGCGTGGCGTCGATCTCCAGCGAAGCGACGAACGCCGCCAGCTCGGCCTGAACCGCCTCACCCGGCGCGTCGTCGGACACCATGCGTTCCAGCTCAAGGAACGTGCCCAGGCCGGCCACCTCGTCCACGCACAGCTCGAGGTCGGGCAGCGCGGCAGTTCGGCGCACCTTCACGATGCGGACCGTGGCGCGGAAGCCCATAGCCAGGATGGCGCTGTGCATCTGGTCGCGGTCGGCTACCGCCGTCTCGTATTCGTCGCACGACAAGGCGTTCTCGGCCGGACGCTTGAGCGTGAAGGTGTGCTGACCGTCCACAGTGCGCAGGCGCACGAAGGAGACGCCGAGCTTGCCGTCACCGTACGACCAGCCCACGGGCGCGTACGCCTGGTCGTCCTGGGTAACCGGCGCGCTCAGCTCGATGTCACGCGCCTTGAGCGCCACCAGCAACGCTTCCGTGTCCTGGACCTGGTACTTGACCTCAACCTCGCGCACTGCGCCTCCGTTGTTGCTACAAGCCGACCGCACACCATTGCACAAACGAATAGTGACAGCAAGGCGACACGCCAAAGGCGAGATTGTGAGATTCCGTGATGGCAAAAGGGCAAGTAGAGGACCGCGCTGTATTCCTGCTGTCGGCACTGCTTGCGGCGGCGCTTCCGATGGCTCGCTATGTGCAGCGGCATGGCAATGGTGAAGACAGGGAGAAGCTGCGCCGACTGACTGGCAGTCGGGAGTACGAGGAATTGACTAATATCCTCATGCAATTGCGTAAGTAAGTTGGTCGCTTAATATTGACCAACTGTACCGTTTGTGTCTCAATATCAGTGCGTCCCGTTGTCGCCCACTTTCGGGCCTCATTCGTTCTCGCCTGCGCCGCAAGCTTCCATTGCTGCTCACGCGAGGGCGGATGGACTGCCCAGGAAGTGAGGCGCTATGGACGACAATGATAGGCGAAGGCTCATCGAGTTTCACGTCACGCCGCTGATCGAGCATGCAGTGGAAGAGCTTCGGGCTCTCATCCCGAAGGGCGACAACATCAAAGCCATAGAAAAGTTTCTCTTCCTGGAGGTGGGTTCCGAATCGCTGAAGCTCAACAAGCAACAACGAGCAGCGTTCGAGTTCCTTCTCACAACGGTGGCTTACCACCGTTCCTTGATTGTTCAGGCGTGGCCGAACATGGAGAGGCGAAGCCGGAAACGGTCCTATGCGGCCGACCTACCCCAGTACGGTGTTCACGCTCTCGGGATGTTTCTCGAAGACATGGAGCGGAAGCTTCGAGTCGAGATATGGGACCTTGGCGACAAGGCTGGCATTAGGGCCGTCAAGATCAACGCTTAGCCCGCCTCGGCAGCACATTTCTCGCCTTATCCGCCCGCCGACCCGGAGAAATAATAGGTCGGCACCCAACCCAGGAGCTGGATTCTTGTAGATCAAGCTGCTGGGTTGTCTTCATCGCCCTCGTCGCCCGCAGGCTCCTGATTCGGAGGCTCGACCGGAGGTGCTTGCTCTGAATTCATTACGCCACGAATAGCAATCCCTAGCTCAAGCATCAGCTCGTCCCAGATGTAGCTGCGTCGTAGCGTGTCGGCTTGAACGCCGTACTGGCCTAGAAGCGCGCCCGCCTTTTCGCGGCGGAGGCTCAGCGTTTGCCAGTCGCTACCAGGAGCAAAAGCGCAGAGGATTTCCAGCACCTGGCCAGTCGGTTGACCTATTGCTGCGCAGGCGCGTCGAATCAACTGCTCGGCTGCGTTGGCTCGATCGCCGTTTGCGACCTCCGGGCAGAGCAGGAGCGCCAGTTCACGGGCATACGTATGTAGCGCGATGGCCCGTACGCCACGACGCCTTCTCAGCGCCGTATTCAGTTGTGCGGCGATGATCTCCGGCTCTCCCACCATGAGCCGAGGCACAAACCAAGCCCGAAGCGGCGAGGTCCATCCTGCGACGCGCACCCAGCTGGTGGCCGAGGGATCACGCTCAGTATTCAGTTAGGCGGTTGTGGCCGGTACGGCCGAGCTTTGTGACGAGAGACAACCGAGTGCGTGCCTCCATCGTGCCAAGAACCTGCCACTTCTGTCCACAGACTCTTACCGCCCAGCTCAGGCAGCGTCTTCCCTGCCGCACGGAGTCAACCTCGGGGCCATCGCCTCCCCTCCGTAGCGGCAGGGAGGTGTGTATGAGCGACCTGATCCCCTTCGCTAGCGGCGAGGTCGCCAAGACGCGGCGTGACATCAAGATCGCGCTGCTCAAGTTGGACGGCCTGGCCGAGTTCAACGACCGCGCGGCTGAGTACCTGGTCGATCTCGACCGGCGGCGTCAGCTTCGCGCTCAGGCCGACCCCGGCCTTCAGCCGATCATGGCTGACTTGCTTCTCAACTTCTACCTGGACGCGGTAGCGCTCCAGCACGGCATGTACCGGAGGCACTGATGGAAGAGATCATCGAGGGCTGCTTCAAGCTGTTCTTCGCCATCGTGTTCTTCCTGTGCGCGCCTGTGATCGCGCTCTACTACCTCTTCCTCGGCATCCGGTGGTTGCTGAAGGAGATCGCGATGTGGTGGGCGGCCAACGGGACGCACGTCATGGTCGGCCTGGCCTTGGTACTCGTGGCCGTGGTGCTGGTGTTCATCGTCAGCATTGCTGCCCGCCACTGGTGGGAGCTGCATCAAGCCAAGAGCCAGCGACGGCACGCAGTTCGGCAGCTTGACCGTCACTACCGGCAGACCGTGAAACGCATAAATGAGGCCGGACGTCCGCTTCCGCCTGGTGGCGGTCAGCTCGCCGCCATTCCGAAGAAGTAATCACCGATTTCAAAGAGAAGGAGCACGCCGATGACGCTCACCAACTACTACACCCTGCTCGCTCTCGAACTGGCCACGCTCGCCCTACTGGTCCTGCCGCCGGTCGCGCAGCTCTTCCAGATCATCCGAGAAGGCGAACAGGAGACCGAGGACGCCAAGCGGCGCATCGCCGCCCGAGCGCTCGCGCCCGCCAACCTGCCCGCTCTCCCCGACATCGGGCCAGATCCCGAGGAGCTGACATGAACGACGTGATCACCCCGGAGCAGGCGGAGCTCCTGCTTATGTTCGGCTCGCTCATCCTCGTGGCCCTCGTGACGCGCCTGGTCGGCTCGGCCACCTGGCGCAAGTGGTTCGGGGACGCACCCGATGACGACAACCTGACGCAGGAAGAGCGCGACGACCGCCGGATTGCTCGCAAGAGGCGGCCGAGATGAGCCGCTACCAGCCGTACAGAGGAGTTCACGGGCGCCGCTACCAGGTCGTCATGAAGTCCTGGCGCAGGCTGCGCCACAGCGAGGACGAGGCCGTAGGTCACCACCGGTCCCGTCGCCGGCACCTCTTGGAGGAGTTGCGCGTGCTGGACCTCGAAACGGCCGACGAGTAGTCCGACTCGATTCGGCTCCATTCGAAATCTCACCATTGCAATGCGTCGGCGGGCAGCGCTATGTCCGCCGACGCCCAAACCCAGGTTGGAGGAATGGCTATGGCTAAAGGCGGTAAGTGCCCGCAGTGCGGCTACTACCTGTTCGTGAAGGACGAGAAGTGGGAGCCCAAGGGCACGACGGTTTGGTATCAGTGCGCCAATCGTCGGTGCCGGTACGCGATCAAGACGTTTATTTCAAACGGGAAGTAGGCAGTCATGAGACCAGGAATAGGCAGCAAGGCGCTAGCCAGCGTGTTCGGTGCGCTGCTGCTCGTGCTTCTGGTGGCCGGGGTGGCGCGGGTGGCTTACGAGCTGCTCGCGCCGCTCGTCCCGATCCTCGAAACGGCGGTCGCCTTGGGCGTTATTTATTGGGTGATCTTCAGGGGTATTCGCCGGTAGTAAAGCCGCAGCGTTGTCGATTCCGCAGCTCCAAAACCCTTGACCAAAATCAGCTTAATCGGCATAAGAATAAACAGGAGGTGTTCGCCGTGGAGAACACCCCGGCTTCCGTTCCCATCAACGAAAACATCGAGAGGAGAAACTATGCCCAAAGAAAGGCAGATACGAGTATACGGCGTGCAGCGCGAAGACATCGACATCGACCTTATGACGCAGATCGTCATGCAGATGGGCCGCCAACTCGCCCAGGAGACCATGACCGACGAGGTCGCCCCATTGCCGTCCATGATGGTCGCCTACGAAGAGGAGCCGGCCGAGGAGCCCGACAACAGGACTGAGGCGGACTCATGACCGCCGCCTTGTTCCTGCTGGCGGGCGGCCTGAGCATTCTCGGCCTGATACTTGCCGCCCGCGCCTTGGATGGCTGGTCCTGGCATCGTTCACTCGTGGCCTACCGGCTACGTATGCCAAGCCAGGCGACCGCCGACGACGTGACGCGCTGGCTCGGAACGGTTGCAGTACACGGGTACGCCCCGTCCTCGGCGCTGCTGCCGTCGCCGCCGGTCGTCCTGGAGGTCGAGGCCACCAAGACCGGCATTCAGTTCTTCGTCCTGACGCCGCACCGCTCCCAGGACGCGCTCCTGGTTGGCGTTCGCGCGGCGCTGCCTGGCGCGCGACTGGAAGAGGCGCCGGACTACCTCTCGGCGAAGCGTCGATTCAGTGTCGCTAGCGAGTTCTGGCTGACGCACGCGCAGCGCCCGCTTGCTGTTGACCGTGCCGACGCCTCGTCGACCGCGCTGCTGGCCGCGCTCCAGCCGCTTCACGGCGACGAGCGGATACGTCTGCAATGGATCGTGACTGGTGGCGGGACGGCTCCTGTTCTTCCGGCAACCACCGACGATCCACGGGCCACCAAGCTCAAGCAGGCTGAGCCACTACTTCGCGTCGTCGGACGGCTGGGAGTCGCGGCCCCGCGCCGGGATCGGGCCTGGAGCCTGTTCGGGCGCGTCCGTTCATCGCTGCGTGCCCTGAACGCGCCGGGCGTGCAGGTGAGTCGCCGGTTCGTTACCTCGGGCAGTGCAGTTGCTCGCCTGGAGCGGCGCTCGCTGCCGCTGACCCGCTGGCCGTTGCCGCTCAATGCCCGCGAGGCGGCCGGGTTGTTCGGCTTGGTGTCTACCGTGCCGTTGCCGGGGTTGAGCGCTGGCACCGCGCGGCAGTTGCCACCGTCGCCAGTTCAGCCGAGCCGTGGGCTGGTGGTGGCCGAGTCCAACTATCCGGGCATCACACGGTCGCTCGCGCTGAGCGCGGAGGACCGGCTGCGTCATACATGGGTGGTCGGGCCAACGGGCGTGGGCAAGTCCACGCTCATCGCCAACATGGTCTTGCAGGACATCCGCGCCGGCTACGGCACGGTGGTCATCGACCCGAAGGGCGATCTCGTAGCCGACATCTTGGAGCGCATCCCGGACGAGCGGACTGACGACGTGATCGTGCTGGACCCGTCCGCGGTGCATCAGCCGGTCGGCTTCAACCCCTTGCGGGCGTCCGGCGGGGAGCTTGCCCGCGAGCTGGCGATGGACCATCTCATCCACGTGTTCGGTTCGATCTGGCGGTCGTCGTGGGGGCCACGCACGGCTGACGTTCTCCGCAATGGGCTGCTCACGCTCATGAACACCAAGGCCCCGGACGGTTCGGCCTTCACGCTCGTGGAACTCGCGCCGCTGCTGCTTGATCCGTCGTTCCGGCGCTCCGTCCTAGCGCAATCCACCGTCCCGCAGGCGGTACGGCCGTTCTGGACGCGGTACGAGGCTATGAGTGAGGCGGAACGGGCGCAGGTGATCGCGCCGAGCCTGAACAAGCTCGACGCGCTGACTACCACCTCCAGCACGCGGCTGCTGCTCGGACAGAGTGAAGGTATCGACCTGAGCGCGGTCTTCCGGGGACGCAAGACGCTGCTCGTCTCGCTGGCCAAGGGCGCGGTCGGCACCGAGACGGCGCAGCTGCTCGGCGCGCTCCTGGTGGCCTCGCTGTGGCAAGCCACGCTCGCCCGCGTCGCTATGCCCGCAGCCAAGCGGCGGCCGGTCTTCATGTACCTGGACGAGTTTCAGGACGTGCTCAAGCTGCCGCTCGAACTGGCCGACATGCTTGCCCAGGCGCGCGGGCTTGGCGTCGGCCTGGTGCTGGCTCATCAGCACCTTGGCCAGCTTCCCGACGCCGTGAAGACCGCCGTGCTCGGCACTGCCCGCACACAGATCACTTTCCAGCTCGACCACGACGACGCCCGCGCCCTGGAACGCCGCCTCGCTCCGCTGACGGCCGCCGACCTCATGGGCTTGGAGGCGTACGAGATCGCCATGCGCCCCAGCGTCGGCGGGGCAACGCTCGGGCCGGTCACTGGCCGCACCTTGCCGTTCCCCGAGTCCGTACGCGACGGGGTGGCCTTGGCCGAACAGAGCCGTAGCCGCTACGGCACGGTGCGGACCGACGTGGAGGCTGCCCTTGACGCGCGCCTCAACGCTGGCAATGTCGGCTCGCCCGGTCGTCGTCCACGGCAAGGCGGTGCGTCATGAGCCGTTCTGTTCGCCGTTCTCGTCGTGTCGAACGCGACCAGTCGTCCTCGCTGGCCAGCTACCGAGGGAGTGTCGGTAACGACGGCGAAACTCCTGCTGCTCTTCAGCTCACCAGTCGTCTCCGGGTGCGGGCGGCTTACGTCGCTGCTGTAGCCAAGGAACTGAGCGAGCGAGATCGAGCGGTCATTGGGACGGTGCGGCTGCTTCATGCGGTCAGCGGGGCTCAGCTTGAGCGGCTGCACTTCGTTGATCTTGCTGCATCTTCGCGGCCGGTCATGCGTCGGCGAGTGCTCGCCCGGCTCGTGCGTCTCCGGCTTCTGGTCACGCTGGAGCGGCGCATCGGCGGCGTTCGAGCTGGCTCAGCCGGGCTGGTCTACGCCCTCGACACCGCAGGACAACGGCTCACGGCTGACGGAGAGGGCGGCAAGGCGACCCGCCGGCCGTGGACGCCTTCCGCTCGCTTCTTGGATCACCGTCTGGCCGGGAGCGAGCTGTACGTCCAACTCAGGGAGGCTGAACGGCACCGCGGCCTTGAACTGCTCCGGTTTCTCGCTGAGCCGGACTCCTGGCAGCAGACCGCAACGCTCGGACTACTCAAGCCGGACGCCTACGCCGTCGTGGCCAGTGACAGCGTGGAGGATGCCTGGTGGATCGAGATCGACCAGGGCACGGAGAGCGTGCCGACCCTGCGCCGCAAGCTGCACGTCTACCTCGATGCCGCCCGTGCTGGCCACCTCGGGCCGGACGGCGTTCTGCCGCGCGTACTCGTGGCCGTGAACAGCGAACAGCGGCGGGAAGCGGTCGAAGACCTCATCTCCCGGCTACCAGCGCCCGCAAGCGCACTCCTGTGTGTCGAGACCCAAGCGGACGCCGCCGCGTTCATCCTCAACACCCTCCACGACCAGGACGCGGCAGATGGCCAGTAGGCGCGACTGGTGGGTGATTCTCGGCATGACCGTCACCGCTCTGTCAGCGGCCGTCAGCAGCTTCTCGGGCCTGCGCTCACTGGCGGCGGCCACCGGCTGGCCGGAAGTCTTGACGCCGCTGTTTCCGCTGACCGTGGACGCCTACGCCATGACCGCTACGCGAGTATGGCTGTCCGGCTCGACTGGCTCAGTGCGGGCGCGGCGGTTCGCTCGCTGGAACGCTGGCCTGGCCATCGGGCTATCGCTGGTCGGCAACGCCGTCTGGCACCTGATCGCCGCGCACGTCCTCACGGTCACGTGGGTGACGATCGTGCTGGTCGGCGCTGTACCGCCCGCCGTCCTCGGGCTGCTCTCGCATCTGGCCGTCCTACGCGGCGAGGCCGACGAGGACGAGGGCACGTCAGCCGGTACGGAGCTGTACGAGCATCAGGACGAGGCCGACGCCGACGCCGACAAGGACGAACTCCTTGAGGCAGCCCGCGCCGCCGCCGACGCTCACCGTGCCGAGCACGGCAAGCCAATCACGCGCGACCAGCTACGCAAGCGGCTCCACGTGAGTAGCGACCGGGCGAGCCAAATACTGCGAACTCTTCGCAATTCCAGATACGAAAGCGATAATCCTTGATCGTTGTCAATTCTACGTTCGCCCCAGCGAACGAAATCGCATATAATGAAATCAATAAGGGAGGACAAGAAAGTGACGGAAAGTGAACAAGAAATCACGCTCGGCTCGTATCTTCGGAGCCAGCGAGAAATAGCTGAACTCTCCATACGCGAGCTAGCAAGACTAAGCGGCGTACCGGCGAGCTACATCACGGAGATCGAGGGCGGAAAGAAAACTCATCCATCGGCCGAAATCTTGCAGAAGCTTGCAACTGTCTTGGAGCTTGATACAGCCGACCTGTTCGCCTTCATAGGCGTTATAGCACCGCAAGGACTGCCGAGCGTAGCTCCGTACTTGCGAGCCAAGTACAAGTTGAGCGGCGACGCACTGCGTGAGGCAGAGCAACAACTAACACGCATCATCGAACAACACAACTAATCCGTTCATGGAGAGGAGAACTGCTTATGAACGAACACCCACAATCAATCATCCGGCAGCTTCGCTCCCTCATGCCTACGCGACCACTTGAGGAGCACGAAGCACGCGGCGTCGCCGAACGCCAAGCAATCAAACTCTTGGAACTGCTCGGCCAGCACGAGCCGAGCGTCAATGTCAGCCTCATCGCGGAGCTACCCCGTCTTGAAGTTAAGGTGAAAAGAAGCCAGCACCTAACCGCCAGCGGTACTTCTGGGTTTGCGCAGTGGAGCCGTGGTCGCTGGCTCGTCGTGGTAAATCGCGACGACGCCCCAACCCGTCGTCGTTTCACGCTCAGCCACGAGTTCAAGCATGTTCTTGACCATCCGTTCGTGAGTGTCATCTACAGCAACCTTGGCGAGAATGAGGATGAACGCAACGACATGACGGAGAGAATCTGCGACTACTTCGCAGGCTGCCTGCTCATGCCGCGCAACTGGATCAAGCGAGCCTGGGCCAACGGCGTCCAGGATCAAGCCACCCTCGCCGCGATGTTCGACGTTTCCGAGATGGCAATGGCTGTCCGGCTCCGACAGATCGGCCTCACCGAGCCACGCACCCGCCATGCACGCTTTCGCGGCATAGCTCGTCCAGTTCGCAGTTACTTCCGCAAGGCACCAGTAACCACGCAGCCCGCCGCCTACGGGCTCGCGGCGTAAGAGGAGACGCCCATGAACACAACCAACCGACAGATCCGCGACGCCGCCGCTGGCGTGCGCGCCCCCAAGCGAGCGGTGATCTACCTTCGCGTCTCAACACCCAGCCAGGTCAACACGGACTACAACCCCGAGGGCATCTCAATTCCCGCCCAACGCGAAGCAGGCGAGCGCAAGGCCACTGAACTCGGAGCCAAAGTCGTCAACGAATTCGTGGAGCCAGGACGGACGGCCACAAATATCGACAAGCGCCCCGTCTTTCAGGAGATGCTCGCCTGGGTCAAGGCACAGAAAGACGTCGACTACATAATCGTCTACCACTTCAACCGCATCTTCCGAAACAGCATCGACGCGGCTATCACCAAGCGCGATCTGAGCAAGATGGGCGTCCGTATCGTCTCCACTGTTCTCGATATGGGTGAGTCGCCAGAAAGCCAGATGGTTGAGACCATCATTCACGCTGTTGACCAGTACCAGTCACAGGCCAGCGGCGCAGACATCGCCTACAAGATGAGTCAGAAGGTCAAGAACGGCGGCAGCGTCGGTAAAGCCAAGATCGGCTACCTCAATGTCCGGGAACACATCGACGGGCGCGAGATACGCACCGTCGCCCTGGACGAGAAGCGGGCACCGCTCGTCCTCAAAGCCTTCGAGTTGTATGCCACAGGCGACTACACCGGCGAGCAGGTACATCAGGCCGTGACGGCCGCCGGACTGACGAGCCGTCCAACGAAACGCACACCCGAGCAACCAACCTCGCTTAACACGCTCTACGAAATGCTCCAGGACCGCTATTACGTCGGTTACGTGACCTACAAGGGCGACGAGTACGAAGGTCGCCACCCGGCTATCGTCACGTCCGAGCTGTTCGACCGAGTACAGCGTGTCCTCGCGCTCCGGCACGGCGGCGGCACGAGAGAGCGCCAACACCACCACTACCTCAAAGGCGCGATCTGGTGCGCCCGCTGCGATCGCCGGTTCACCATTCAGAAAGCCAACGGCAACGGCGGCACCTACTTTTACTTCTTCTGCATCGGGCGCAGTAAGGGCATCTGCGACCAGCCGTACCTGTCCATCGAGCAGGTTGAGCGTGAGGTCATCCGGCACTACGCCACGATTCGTCTCAACGAGCAGTTCCAGCAGCGCCTCCGCCGTCAGCTCGACGACGCCCTGATCTACGAGCTGCACACGATGGACACCCTGCGCAAGCAACTGACAGCCCGCCTGGAGGAACTGAGCGCCAAAGAAGACCGCTTCCTGGACCTGATCGGCGACCCCGGCTGGCCCCACAACAAGATCAAGCAGAAGCTCGCCGTCATCGACCGCGAGCGCAACGAGATCCTGTCCAAGCTCGCAGACACCACCGGCAAGATCGACGTCGGCCGCCGCTACTTCCTGACCGCCCTCGACCTCCTGCGCGACCCGCAGCACTTCTACTCCGAAGCAGGCACCAGCCTCCGGCGCGGCCTCAACAAGGTGATCTTCGACAAGCTGTACGTGGACGACGGGCACGTGACCGCCCACGCACTGAACAGCGGCCTGGATGAGCTAGTGGAAGCGGGGCAGCCCACCAGCAAGCGCTACATGCGCCGCGCAGCCCGCACCCACGCGCGAGGATGGGCCCAACACGAAGCCAGCCCCGTCCTGACGGACGAGGCTGGCGACGATTCGACCGGAGCGGGCCGACTCGACATGATCCTTTCGGGTCATGGTTCGAATAAGACCGCTCTGGTGGGCGATACTGGGATTGAACCAGTGGCCTCTACCGTGTCAAGGTAGCGCTCTCCCACTGAGCTAATCGCCCAAGTTTGTTGCAGTTTGTTGCTCTATTACCGAGGCGGAGGCGGGAATCGAACCCGCGTACAGGGCTTTGCAGGCCCTTGCCTAAACCACTCGGCCACTCCGCCAAGGAGGCCGGGACGGGCTTGACCTCTGACCTCACACACTCTCGAGCGGACGACGGGATTCGAACCCGCGACCCTCACCTTGGCAAGGTGATGCTCTACCAGCTGAGCCACGTCCGCGTGCCCCGCCTCTTGGCGGTGCAGGTAGCACTCTAGCGGACGATGGGGGGAATCGTCGAATGACCCGCCGTCCGCTGTGTCTGCGATGTGAAGTTTCTGTGTCGTTGCCCGCTCGCCGACGCCGGTTGTGCTTGCCGGCTGTCAAAACCAGCTGGTCGGGCCGCGTGCCGCAGGCCCGGACACCGGTAGCGTGATTCGGATGGACAGCGCGACTCGGGACAGTCCGGACCATAACTGGCAAACCAGGCCGGGCGGCGTCTTCGTCGGTGCTGGGAAGCCGGCGGCGCAGGCCGCAGGGGGTCGGGCGGAGGTTCGGCGCCGCCCGCCGTGGCGGACGGAGTCCTTCGTGGTTGCCGGCGGCAGGCTCGCAACCGGCGTGATCGATGTCACCGACGACCTGGCCGCACTCGACCGCGGCGGTTTCTGGGCGGTCGTGGTCGATTTCGAGGGTGAGGCGCGGTGCGTGCGTTTCGCGGATGTCCGCGCCGCCCCTCCGCTGACGGCGATCACGGGACGGCCGTGGTGCGGCCCGCCACGCGATGCATGGACGAGCAGCCTGGACCGGGACGGCTATATCGCCGGCGTGCGGCGCATCCGCGCCGAGATCGCTGCCGGTGAGGTCTATCAGGTCAATCTGTGCCGGGTGCTGTCCGTACCCATGGCCGCCGAGAGCGGTGAGGCGATCGCGGCCCTCGGCATGGCGTTGGCGTACGGCAACCCGGCCCCGTATGCGGCTGTGATGTATGTCCCGGAGGCGGACATCCGGCTGGTCAGCGCATCCCCGGAGTTGTTCCTGTCGCGCCGGGGCGATGTGGTGCGGTCGGGGCCGATCAAGGGGACGGGACGGGTCGCGGCCGACCTGCTGGAGAAGGACGTCGCCGAGAACATCATGATTGTCGATCTGGTGCGCAACGACCTGGGCCGGGTCGCCTGCCCGGGCGGGGTGAGCGTCCCGACGCTGTGCTCGGTCGAGGCCCATCCGGGTCTGGTGCATCTGGTGTCCACTGTCGAGGCGCGGCTGCGGCCGTATGTCGGCTGGCCCGAACTGTTCGCCGCGAGCTTCCCACCCGGGTCGGTGTCGGGTGCTCCGAAGCTGAGCGCGCTACATGTCATCCAGGACCTGGAGCCGTCGGCGCGTGGACCGTACTGCGGCGCGATCGGCTGGGTCGATGCCGACCAGGGGCTGGGCGAGCTTGCGGTCGGCATTCGAACGTTCTGGTTCGCAGCCGAACGGCTGCGCTTCGGTTCCGGTGCCGGAATCACCTGGGGTAGTGACCCGGAAGGAGAATGGCGTGAAACGGAGCTCAAGGCCGAACGTCTGGTGGGGATCTGCTCGTCCGTCCCGACCTGACACGGCCATGGGCGTCGTGTGGAGTTGCTTGAAGTGACTCGTGACTGACGGCGTCCTGTCCGGACGCCGTACCGTCCGGATCACTCTCGTTCGGGGGCCCGCTTGGTAGGAGGATCGACCTGGGCGGCCCGACGCTGAGCACGTCAACTCGCCCGGTGGGTACATCGACCACGGAGAAGATCTGCGTTAGGCGCACTGGTCAGGCCGGGACGGCTGCCTGCCCCGGCCTGTCGACATCACGTCTGTGGGCCACCCCAGATGAGCAGCGCAAGTTCCGCGTCCAGATCGACGACTTCGCTTTCCCCACCGAGAGGCACCACCGAGTAGGTGCGGCGCAGGAACGACAGCACCTCGGACCGCGGCATCTCGAACAGCGCATGGCCGGATGGACTGGACAGCGACAGGCAGACGATCCGTCCGCCGGACTGGGCTGCCGGCCACACCTGTACATCACCGTCGCCGGCCGGACGCCGGACACCGTCGCTGAGCAGTTGGCGGGCAAACGTCCACTCGACAACCTCGTCCGCGCCGGTACGGAACCCGATGCTGACCGCATAGGGGTCTGCCGGTTCGTAGCGCATTGTCGCCGCGACCGGGACGGGCGCTCCACCGGGAACGACGAGCCGAAGTGCGAGCTCTGCTGTGATGGAATCATGACGAATTGTCATCGGGCGGCCTCTCAGTGCTGCGGTGGTTCGGGCGAGCACCCGTGTAACGAGATAGTTCCCTCTTTGAGGCTCGTTGGAAACAAGGTTATGCGAATTGAACATCCGTTACGCCGGTTCGGGAGAGTTACCCGGCATGGCGCAGGTGTGCGGAGCGCGGCCGTCCGGCAGAGGCGATCGCGTACGCCATCCGTGATCGCCTGAGTCGGTGAGCGTCATGTGGCAGAACCCCCGTAGGTCGATTACCCTTCGTATTCGGATTGCAACTGTTGTTGTGCCTGCTGGGATGAGGTCTACCCCTCCCTCGGTCGTCCCAATCGGGGCGAGTTGTGTTCGGATCGTGACCGACGAAACTCCGCTCCGCAAGCCCTGATGTGGCCGACATCATGGGTTGTTTCAGGCGGTCCGTCGACCCCGTCGCCGCTGCCTCGCCGGCTCTCCCGCCTTGTTGGGGCGGCGTTGATGGGTCGCCCCACCAGGCTCGCCACGGCGACGTAGTAGGCTTCAGAAGCCTTACGGGCGTATAGCTCAGTGGTAGAGCGCTGCCTTCACACGGCAGAGGTCCGTGGTTCGAAACCACGTACGCCCACGCGCCGGCTTCGCCTGCTTGCTGGCCTGCGGTCGGCTTCGCCGGGGCCGCGGTGTCTACCCGGGGGTCGAGCCCTCCGGACCCCCACGTTCCTATGGCTGAGGACGACCCCTGGGCCCGGTGTTTGATTGTGGGTGTCAGTGGTCGCGGCGATGGGCGATCATCGGTACTCCGAGGCGGGGGCGCAACGTGACTCGGGGGAGTGGGACTACCGGGGCACCCGCAACGGGGTCCAGGCGCCAGCGACGGCAGATCGTAGCCAGTATGATCGCGGCCTCGAGCTCGGCGAACGTGTTGCCGATGCACTGACGGGTACCGCCCCCGAACGGGAAGAACGCGTACTTCGGCCGGGTGACCGCGGATCCTGGTCCTGTGGACGTCGCCGCAACGGACGCCGTTGGTCCGGTTGCCGGGGGCGCGGTCGTGGACGGCTCCAGCCATCGTTGCGGTACGAACCCGTCGGGATCGGGCCAGTACTCGGGATCGCGATGCATGACCCACTGGCTGACCAGCACCGTCGAACCCGCGGGGATGTCGTAGCCGCCGAGATTGTGATCCACCAGTGTTCGTCGGAACATGATCCAGACTGCCGGGTACAGCCGCAGCGACTCGGTGAACACCGCCCGCGTGTAGGGAAGGCGGGGCAGGTCGTCCAGGCTGGGAAGTCGGTCGCCGAGAACCTCGTCGAGCTCGGCGTGCAGGGTTTCGCGTACCTGCGGGGCATTGCCGAGCAGATGGAAGGCCCAGCTGAGCGCGTTCGCGGTGGTCTCGTGACCGGCGAGCAGGATCGTCAGTGCTTCGTCGCGTACGGCGTCGTCATCCAGGGGTGCGCCGGTGTCGGCGTCGCGGGCTGCCAGCAGCAGCGACAGCAGGTCGTTGCCGTCGACCGTACTGCGTCGACGGTCGGCGATCATTTCCCGGATCAGCCGGTCGAGGTCAGCGCGGGAACCGCGGGCTCGCAGCGTCGTGGGCAGCGGTATTTTCTCCAGGTGCCGGCCGCCTGGGATGATTACTCGACGTGACACGCCCATGTTCGCCACGATCGCCCGCCGCACCGTCGCCACGACATCGCTGTCCAGGGGCAGGTCGAGGACGGTCCTTGTGACGATTCCGAGGGTCAGCTCGGACATTTCCGCGTGGATATCCAGCTGTTTTCCGTCGGACCACCTAGAGGCGGTTTCTTCAGCCAGTGTGGCGAATGTTCTGCCGTAGGCGGAGATGCGCTGACGGTGGAACAGCGGTTGTATGAGTCGCCGGCGAATCCGGTGCAACTCGCCGGCGCTGGTGAGAAGACCCGAACCCAGCAGAAGGGCCAGCGGCTGTATCCCCTCGTTGACCGGCATCTGTTTTCTATGAATACCCTTGGCAAAGGCCCGCTGGGAATTCACCAGGACCTCCTGCACCGCGGCCGGGTCATTGATCAGGTAGACGGAGCTGCGGCCCAGGGGGACGCGCACGATCGGACCATATTCATGGCGCAGTCTGGTGAGCAGGTCAAGCGGGTTGGTCAGAAACGCATACGCGGTACGTAGCGGCTGTCCGGTCGGGCCCGGAGGGTGCGGGCTCCGCCGGAGGGCCGCACCGTTGGCCGTGCCGTCCGTCCTTGCCTGGCGCGCGCTCCCGGCCGGGTTGTCGACGGCTCTGGCCTGGGATGATGTCATCGTCTACTCCCGGTTCGGCGGGTTGGAGCACAGCATCCGTCATGGCTGGGTCGCGGCACACATCCGGCAGCAGGACCCGGACGCGGGGGAATGACGTGCGTCCGGAGGGCCGAAGGCGACGCGATCATGTTTCTTTCGCGACCGGGGTTCCTGGCGCAGCCAGGGTCCGGAAGCCGATCTGGCAGGTCCGGGAGGCGCAGTTCCCCGGGTCACTGTGGGGACAACTCCTACCGGCCCCGCCGTGGTTCCTCGGTCGGCAACAGGTACGTCCTGAACCAGGTATGACGGTCTGTCCCGGCAGCGACACGCTGAATGATTCTGGTCATAGTACGGGCGCCGTGGTTCGAAACGGCTTACGCTACCGGGGAGAGGTTGACGGCGACCCCCCCACGTCGTCAACCTCTCCTATGGTTGACCGGAAGGTCGACGATCATGATGCGGGATCGTGAAGCGACTGAATGGAGTAGTCATCTGCGGCTGGCGCCTGTGCGCATCCCAAGGCTGGTGATGCAGTGTCCAACCAGGCATCCCGGATCGTAGCGGCGTTTTGACGTGATGCCCGGGTCGGAGTAGGTAGATGTATATCAGCGCGCGGGCCGCGATGGTGGTGCTGGTGGATGCGCCGTCTCCAGCCTGGTCGGCCCACGTACCCAGCCAGCTTCCGGACGTATCGGGAGGCCCCGCCAGTGACACGCCACCAGAGTGGTCCTAGGTCTGCGACTCCGCAGCCCGGGAACACTCCGCAGCCCGGGAACACTCCGCAGCCCGGGAACACTCCGCCGCCCGGCAACATTGCGTTGCCCGGGAGCACCGTAGGAACGGGCAGTTCGTGGACGTGACGCCGACCACGCCGGAGGGTGTTCCCCTTGAGCTGCAGGCCGGTGTCGGCAGCCCGGACGCGTTCCGCCGGCTCTACACACCGCACCGGATGGCGTATATCAAGGGGGAGCGGCCTGCCGGCCAGGAGTGTCCGTTCTGCGAGATCCCGTCCCTGTCGGACGAGGACGGCCTGGTCGTCGCGAGAGGCGAGACCGTGTACGCCGTCCTCAACCTCTACCCGTACAATTCCGGGCATCTCATGGTTGTGCCGTACCGGCACATTCCGGACTATGTCGACTTCGTGGACGCCGAAACCATCGAGATGGCCCTGTTCACCCAGCATGCGCTGCGGGCGCTGCGGCGGGCGAGCGGCGCGCACGGTTTCAACGTCGGAATGAACCTCGGTGTCGTCGCGGGTGCCGGTATCGCCGAACACGTCCACCAGCACGTCGTACCGCGCTGGGGTGGTGACACCAACTTCATGCCGGTCGTAGGCGGTACGAAAGTGCTGCCTGCGCTGCTGGGCCAGACCCGTGAGATCACCGCCGCCGCGTGGAAGGAAACCGAATAGGTATCGGTTTCCACCGCCCCGTCGTCACGTTTCTCCCGGTGTCGTGCTGGACTTGAATCGTTCCCGCGCCGGGCTCGAATCAATGCCGCGCCGGGTCCGAATCGACATTGATTCGGCACCGGCGCGGTGGGCCGGGCCGGGCCGGGCCGGGCCGGGCCGGGCCGGGCCGGATATGCTGTAGGCCCGGCCGGCTGGCGGGGAACCGGCGCTACTCGGTTCCGCCGGGCCTTTCGCCGAGCTGTTCGGCGGCAATGTACTCGGGCACCGGTTCATAGCGCAGATGGTTGCGGGTGAAGGTTCCAGTGCCCTGGGTCAGCGACCGGATGTCCACCGCGTATCGCAGCATCTCCTTCTCGGGCACCTCGGCCCGCACCACGGTGCGGCCCTTGGCAGCCCCGGGTGGTGGTGCCTGCCCGCCTGCAGCCGGCTCCCCGCTGCCGACGGGCTCGATGCCGACGACCCGCCCGCGCCGTGCCGCGAGATCACTGGTCACCGTCCCGACGTGCTCGTCGGGGGTGAGCACGCAGACGGCGAGCACTGGTTCGAGCAGGACGATTCCGGCGGCTCGGGCGGCGTTCTTCACCGCCAGCGCACCGGCGGCCTGGAAGGCGATGTCGGAGGAGTCCACCGAGTGAGCCTTGCCGTCCACCAGCCGCACCCGGATGTCGACGAGCGGATAACCGGCCGCCACCCCGAGATCGAGCTGGCGCAGCACGCCCTTTTCCACCGAGGGGATGAAGTGGCGGGGGACCGCGCCGCCGACCACCTCGTCGAGGAATTCCCGGCCGGTTCCGGTCGGGAGCGGTTCCACCTCGACATGACATATTGCGTACTGACCATGACCACCGGACTGCTTGACGTGCCGGCCGGTTCCCCGCGCCGGTCCGCGCAGCGTCTCCCGCAGCGGGACCCGGGGCGACACACGGTCGACGTCCACGCCGTAGCGGGTCCGCAGCCGGTCGATGACGACGTCGCTGTGTGCCTCGCCCATACACCACAGCACGAGCTGACCGGTTTCGGTGCCGTACTCCACGGTCAGGGTCGGGTCCTCCGCGACGAGGCGGGCGAGCGCCGTCGACAGCTTGTCCTCCGCGCTCTTCGTCTGCGCGTGGATCGCCACGGGCAGCTGCGGCTGCGGCATCGACCACGCTTCGAACAGGATGGGATCGTCCGGGCTCGACAGGGTGTCGCCGGTCTCCGCGGTGGCCAGTTTCGCCACGACACAGAGGTCGCCGGCACGGCAGGTCTGCGCCGGCTGCTGCCCGGACCGGCCGACGGGTCGGGAGACCCCTGCGATCTTCCCGTCGTCGTCGTGGTCGGGATGGCCGCGCTCAGCCCGACCGTGCCCACAGATGTGCACGGTCATGTCCGAGCGCAGCGTTCCGGAGAACACCCTGACCAGCGAGATGCGTCCTACGTAGGGATCGGTCGTGGTCTTGATGACTTCGGCGGCCAGCGGACCGTCGGGGTCGGCCGACAGCGATGGGCCCGACGATCCGTCGGGCCGGGTGCTGACCGGCAGGCGGTGTTCGGCAGGGGACGGGAACGCCTGCGCGAACAGGTTCAGCAGCTCGGTGGTGCCCAGCGCGTCGCCGGTCGTGCCGGCAGGGCTGGTGGTCCCGACGGAACCGGCCGGGCCGGCCGCGCCGACCACGGGCAGGACCGGGTGGAAGCGACCGCGAGTGACCGCGGTCTCCAGGTCGCCGAGCAGCAGTTGCGGTGGCAGGGGGTCACCGGCGAGGTACTGCTCGAGCAGGGACTCGTCCTCGCTCTCGGCGATGATTCCCTCGATCAGGGCGTTGCGGGCGGTGGTGACCGTCTCACCACCGCCGTTCCCGCCCGCGTGGTCGGTGCCGTTTGCCGACAGCAGGTCGACCAGCCGGTACCCGCCGTGCCCCGGCGCGGGCTCGCCCGCGTGCGGCAGGCGCACCGGCAGGTACAGCGGCAGCACACCCGGGCCGAACAGCTCCTGGCAGGTGGCGACGGTCGTGGCGAAGTCGGCCCGGGGACGGTCGAGCTTGGTGATCACAATCGCGCGGGGCGTGCCGGCGGCGGCGCACTCCTCCCACAGCAGACGGGTGAAGCCGTCGACGCCGTCGAGGGCACTGACCACGAACAGGGCCGCATCCCCTCCGCGCAGACCGGCGCGCAGATCACCGATGAAGTCGGCGAGCCCAGGGGTGTCGAGAAGGTTGATCCGGATGCCCTGGTGCGTGGTGGACAGCACCGTCAGGTTGATCGTGCGCTGGCGGTGCTCGACGTCGTCATGATCGGTATGCCGCGGTGAGGCGGGACGGCTGTGCGGCGCCTCGCCGTTGCCGGCCGCGGCCAGCAGGTTCTCGGCAAGGGTCGTCTTACCCGCACCGGTGTGGCCGACAAGAATGACGTTGCGCACGTCGGTCGCCTGCCGACGATCGGCACGATCGTCGCACATGGTTGCTTTCACCTGCGCCTCCCCGGTGAGACACGGCCACTCGGTGGCCCGGTGATGGCCACTGGGCGGCTGGAACCAGTGGACGCCTGAGTGACTGGACGAGCGTGTGACGGACCGATCCGACCCGTTCCCAGCGGTCGGTGGCGGATCGCGTGATCGTGCCGTGACGGTGGTTGTGTGGGCGATGGTGGTTGTGCGGGTGCGGCGAACGGTCCGGCTGTTGTGGGTGAACGGTCTGCGGCGAACTGCTGTCAGTGGCCTGGGGACCTGGGACTGCCGGACCTCCCGGATCGGCAGGAACCTCGAGCGCGGGAAGAACATGATCGCGCTGCTTTTGGCCCTCGGGCAACTCGTGGGAACAGGTTCCCCCTCTACGGGCGTGTGAACAACCCGTGTCGGTCCGGCAAGGCACTGGTTGCCGATGGTGGCAGCGGTAATGTGAAGGGGCAGCACCGGACGTACACGACGGGACGTACATGCTCGCTAGCAAGGCGCGGCCGCAGATTCAACGGGTGCTCGATCCCCTGGGCGAGCGGTTGGCCCGGTCGTCGGTGTCGCCGGATGCGGTGACGATCGTGGGCACCATCGGCGTGACCGGCGCCGCCCTGGGCTTCTTCACCCGCGGGGTCTTCTTCGTCGGCACGCTTGTGATCACACTGTTCGTCTTCTCCGATCTCCTTGACGGTCTGATCGCTCGCGCCCGCGGAATTTCCTCCCGGTGGGGTGCGTTCCTGGACTCGACCTCCGACCGGGTCGGGGACGGTGCCATCTTCGGCTCGTTGATCCTGTGGTACGCCGGTGACGGTGACTCGCTGCCGCTGTGTGCGGCTGCTCTGATCTGCCTGGTGGCCGGTTCGATCACCTCCTACGTCAAGGCGCGGGCCGAAGGGCTCGGACTGCGTTGTGACGTGGGGTTCGCCGAACGCGGCGAGCGCCTGCTGATCGTCCTGGTCGCGGCCGGTCTCTACGGCCTGGGCGTGCCGTATCTGCTGCCAGCGGCATTGTGGTTCCTCGCCGCTGCCACCGTCCTGACAGTGACGCAGCGCATCATTCATGTGTACCGGCAGTATCTGCGGGGTGTCGGGGAGGCCGGGAGCGCAGGGAAGGCCGTGGCTGCCGGCGTCCCATCGGCCGAACCGGCTGCCGGCACGCAGGTCCGCTGACGGGAACGGTATTGGGTATCCCGCGTGCGCGGATGACCGACCTGGCATACGCGGCGGGTTGGCGGATGGTCCGGCTGCTGCCCGAGCGTGTCGCGGCCGTGGCGTTCATGGCAGCCGCCGACGTCGCCGCCCGTCGGGGTGGTCGCGGTGCCCGGCGGCTGCGTTCCAACCTGGCCCGTGTCGTCCCACCCGGCACCGACCTCGACCGGCTCACCCGGGTGGCCATGCGTTCCTACGCCCGCTACTGGCTGGAGGTCTTCCGCCTACAGGACATCTCCCGTGACCGGATCATCGGGGGAATGCGCATGCTGGACGAACCGCGCCTGCGTGACGCCCTTGCGTCCAGTCACGGGACCATCGCCGCGTTGCCGCACATGGGAAACTGGGAGCACGCCGGTGCCTGGCTCGCCGCCAACGGAGAGCCGTTCACGACCGTGGCAGAACGCCTGGAGCCGGCATCGCTGTTCGACCGGTTCATCCGGTTCCGCTCGGCGCTCGGCATGGAGGTCATCCCCCTGACCGGGGGTGAGCAACCCCCCTTCGACCTGCTGGCCGACCGCCTCAACAAGGGCGGCACGGTCTGTCTGCTGGCCGACCGCGACCTGTCCGCGGACGGCGTGCCGGTGGTGTTCTTCGGTGCGACGGCCACGATGCCGTCGGGACCGGCCGCCCTCGCATTACGGACCGGCGCGACCCTGCTACCGGCCACGCTCTGGTTCGACCGGGACGGCTGGAGCGTGCGAATCCACCCCGCGGTGCCGCACACCGACGTGGCGCGGATGACCCAGGCGTTGGCCGACGCCTTTGCCGAGGGCATCGCGGCCCATCCCGCGGACTGGCACATGCTCCAGCGCATCTGGCGGGACGAGCAGCCGGCGGCGCGGACGGGGACGGGAACATGAAGATCGGCCTTGCCTGCCCCTACACCTGGGACGTGCCCGGAGGGGTCCAGATCCACGTGCGTGATCTGGCGGAGGCCCTGGTCGATCTGGGTCACGACGTATCGGTGATCACTCCGGTGGGTAACGAGGCCGAGCTCCCGCCGTACGCGGTGGACGCCGGCCACGCTGTGCCGGTGCCCTACAACGGCTCGGTTGCCCGGCTGCTGATGGGGCCGGTGTCCGCGGCGCGGGTGCGCCGGTGGCTGCGCGAGCACGACTTCGACCTCCTGCACGTGCACGAACCGACGGCGCCGAGCGTCAGCCTGCTCGCCTGCATGCTCGCGGACGGCCCGATCGTCGCCACGTTCCACACGTCCAATCCGCGTTCGAAGATCCTCACAGCCGCGCACGGGGCGCTGCAGCCGTCCATGGAGAAGGTCCGGGCGAGGATCGCGGTGTCCGAAGCGGCCCGCCGCACGCTCGTCGAGCATCTCGGCGTGGATGCGATCCTCATTCCCAACGGCGTGTCGATACCCACCTTCCAGCGGGCGGTACCGCTGCCCGAACCGGTCTCGAACGGCTCCACGGTCGTCTTCCTCGGGCGTATCGACGAGCCGCGCAAGGGTCTGGACGTGCTGCTTGCGGCGTTGCCGACCCTGGTGGCGCGGTGCGCCGACGCCAGGCTGCTGGTCGCCGGCCCCGGCGACGGGGAGGCGGTGCTCGGCCGGGTGGAGCCGGACCTGCGCAACCGCGTCCACCTGCTCGGTCTCGTCTCCGACGCGGACAAACCCCGGGTGTTCCGCTCGGGGGAGGTCTACTGCGCGCCCAACACGGGGCAGGAGAGCTTCGGCATCGTCCTGCTGGAGGCGATGGCCGCGGGTGTTCCGGTGGTGGCCAGCGACATCGACGCCTTCCGCCGGGTCCTGGACGACGGCCACGCCGGCCGGCTTTTCCCGGTCGCCGACGCGGCGAGCCTCGCTCACACCCTCGCCGATCTGCTGGCCGATCCCGCGCAACGCGGGCGGCTGGCCGGGCGGGGCCGGGCGGTGGTGGCCGCCTACGACTGGACGGTGATCGCGAAGCAGATCGTCGGAGTGTACGAGATGGTCGTCGGCGACAGGCCCGTGTCGCTGGCGGCGAACAGCGCCTAGCGGGCCGACGGCAGCGCGATCATGTTCTTTTCGCGCTCGGGGCCCGGGGGCCGATCCGAGGGTCGATCTTGAGGTCCGGGAGGCTCAGGTTCCTGGGCCGCTCGGAGGCCGTCCGCCATCCGGTGTGAGGAGGTTCATGCCCGCTGGCGCGCTCCCACCCCCTGTTGACTACGCTGCGCGAGGTGACCCTCGTCGTTGTTACGGTCGTGGTTGTCGTGGCGATCGCCACCTATCTCACCTGGCTGGCAAGCCGTCTGGACCGCCTGGCGGTCCGGGTGGACGACGCCCGGGCGGGTCTGGTCGGCCAGCTGGCGCTGCGGGTGGACGTGGCCGGGGAACTGGCCCGGCGGTGCGAGCTGGTGGAGCTGGGCGAGGCGGTGGAGCGGGCCCGGGCGGCACATGTGGCCCCCGCGGCGGGCGGCCCGCTGGACAACGACACCGAGGCGGCGGAGAACAGCCTCAGCCGGGCCCTGCGCTCCCCGGCGGTCGCGGCGACCGCGGATCGGGCGCCGGACGCCCTGCACGCGGTGGATGTCGCCGCCGCCCGGGTCGCTCTCGCCCGCCAGTTGCACAACGACGCCGTACGCGACGTGCGGGCGCTGCGTGCCAGACGGATCGTGCGGGTGCTGCGATTGTCCGGCCGCAGCCCCCTGTCCGCCTACTTCGAGATCGACGACGCGCTTCCGATACGCGGCGACATCGGGGGCAGGGACGACATCGGGGGCAGGAACGAGCACTCCGGCGTCGGCGGCTCCGATGATGACGGTACGCATGACGGCGCTACGCATGACGGCGCTACGCATGACGGCGCTACGCATGACGGCGCTACGCATGACGGCGCTACGCATGACGATGACATGTCCAGGTTTGCACCGTAGATTTTTCTGTACTGTCGGTCGTAATCGCCGTCCCGTCCGGGACGGGCTTCCGGTCGTAGGATGGGATGTCTTCCGCCCGGGTTGAATTTCGCGCGTCCGACGTGGTTCCGCCCGTGGAAGCCGCGGTTTGTCGGCGTCCGTCCAACCGGGACGTTCGCTGCGGACTGATTCCTGCCCACCGATCCAGTCTGCGTACAGAGAGGCATGCCATGTCCGAGGGCCTGACCGCTGCCGAGCCCGTCCAGCCGGACCACGGATCCGCACGGGCGGCCGCGCTGCCCGGCGGAGCCGGTGCCGGGGGCGGTGCTTACGTGGGAACGGCCCGTGTCAAGCGGGGCATGGCGGAGATGCTCAAGGGTGGTGTGATCATGGATGTGGTCACGGCCGACCAGGCGCGGATCGCCGAGGACGCCGGCGCGGTCGCCGTGATGGCCCTGGAGCGGGTTCCCGCCGACATCCGCGCCCAGGGCGGGGTTGCCCGGATGAGCGACCCGGAGATGATCACATCGATCATCGAGGCGGTATCGATCCCGGTGATGGCCAAGGCGCGCATCGGCCACTTCGTCGAGGCCCAGGTGCTCCAGGAGCTGGGGGTCGACTACGTCGACGAGTCCGAGGTCCTCACTCCGGCCGACCCGCACCACCACATCGACAAGTGGCGGTTCACCGTCCCGTTCGTATGCGGCGCGACCAACCTGGGGGAGGCGCTGCGCCGGATCGGCGAGGGCGCAGCCATGATCCGGTCGAAGGGTGAGGCGGGCACCGGCGAGGTGTCCAACGCGGTCGTGCACATGCGCACGATCAGGGCGGAGATCGCACGCTTGTCCGTACTGGCCCCCGACGAGCTCTTCGCGGCGGCCAAGGAGCTGCGCGCCCCGTACGAGCTGGTTGCCGAGGTGGCGCGGCTCGGCGCGCTCCCGGTCGTGCTGTTCACCGCCGGCGGCATCGCCACCCCCGCGGACGCCGCCCTGATGATGCAACTGGGAGCGGACGGGGTGTTCGTCGGCTCGGGCATCTTCAAATCCGGTGATCCGGCGCGGCGCGCCCGAGCGATCGTCGAGGCCACCACCATGTACACCCACGCCGACGTCATCGCGAAGGTCTCCCGCGGCCTCGGCGAGGCCATGGTCGGTATCAACGTCGGCGAGCTCGCGCCCACGGACCGCTTCGCCGACCGCGGATGGTGAACGACCCCGGGATGGCTCTGTCACAGGCCGAGGCGCCGGCACAGGTTGCCGCCTCGGTACAGGCGTCGGCAGCGACAGCCGGCACGGTGCGGCTGGGTGTGCTGGCTCTGCAGGGCGACGTCCGCGAGCATTCCCGGGCACTGGCCGCGGCCGGTGCCCGGGTTGTCGAGGTGCGCCGGGTGTGCGATCTGGACGCCGTGGACGGGCTGGTGCTGCCCGGCGGCGAATCCACTACGATCGGCCGGTTGCTGCGGGTGTTCGAGCTCCTGGAGCCGCTGCGTGACGCGATCGCGGCCGGGCTGCCGGTGTTCGGTTCGTGCGCTGGCATGATCCTGCTGGCCAGGGACGTCCTGGACGGCCGGCCCGGTCAGCCGCTGCTGGGCGGGCTGGACGTGGTCGTGCGGCGCAACGCCTTCGGTCGCCAGGTCGACTCGTTCGAGGCGGAGATCGACGTCACCGGTGTCGCCGGCGGTCCGGTCCGGGCGGTCTTCATCCGGGCGCCGTGGGTGGAGAAGATCGGGGACGAGGTCGAGGTGCTCGGTAGGGTCGGTGACAGGATTGTCGCGGTCCGCCAGGACAATGTGCTGGCAACCGCGTTCCATCCGGAGCTCACCGGCGATACGCGTATACACCAGCTGTTCGTCAGCATGGTGGAGGGCATCCGTGGAAGGCAGGGGCTGGGACAGGTGAGGGGCACGGCATGAGCGGTCACTCCAAGTGGGCGACCACCAAACACAAGAAAGCTGTCATCGACGCGCGCCGCGGGAAGCTGTTCGCGAAATTGATCAAGACGGTCGAGGTGGCGGCCAAGACCGGTGGTGGGGACCCGGCCGGGAACCCGACGCTTGCGGACGCCATCGCCAAGGCGAAGTCGCAGTCGGTTCCCAACGACAACATCGACCGCGCTGTGAAGCGGGGATCGGGCGAGCTTGCCGGCGGGGCCAACTACGAGGAGATCACCTACGAGGCGTACGCGCCGAACGGGGTGGCCGTGCTCGTCGAGTGCCTGACCGACAACCGCAACCGGGCCGCCTCCGACGTCCGTGTGGCCATCACCCGCAACGGCGGCAGCGTCGCCGATCCCGGCTCGGTGTCATACCTGTTCAACCGTAAGGGCGTCGTCCTCGTCGCAAAGACGCCTGGGCTCGGTGAGGACGACGTCCTGACCGCGGTTCTCGACGCCGGTGCGGAGGAGGTCGACGACCTGGGCGACGCCTTCGAGGTCGTCTCGGAGGCGACGGACCTCAACGCGGTGCGCCTCGCGGCTGCCGGGGCGGGGCTCACGGTGTCCTCAGCGGACCTTTCCTGGTTGCCCAGTGTCAGCGTGCCGCTGGAGGAGGAGACTGCGCGCAAGGTCCTCAAGCTCGTCGAGGCGCTCGAGGACCTCGACGACGTCCAGAACGTCTGGTTCAACGCTGACATCTCCGATGAGATCATGGAGCTGGTGTCGGCCTGACCGCGTTCTCGGCGCCGCTGTGGTTCTCGGTGGCCACGTGGTTCTCGGCATCACCGTGTTCTCGGGTGTGGTCAGTCCGTGGCCCGGTCGCGGATGCATTCCTCGGCAAAGGACAGCGCCCGCAGATGGTAGGAGCGAGCCGCCCACCCCAGGCTGAGGTTATGGCCCGCTCCGCGCTGCCGGACCAGTTCGAAGTGGGGCGCGGCGCTGAACGCGGCACGGATCTCGGCCTCCATCGTCTCGCCGACATCCCACCAGTACTCGTGGTCGGCAAGCGTCCAGCGGACCGGCACCCGCACCCGTGGGCCCAGCAGGGGCAGCATCTGCGGCCACCTCGTGGCATCGGATGCCTCACCGACCGGCACGGGGACCGCCGGTGCCACGCCCAGGAGGAACGTGCCGGACGGGTAAAGGTGCTCCGGCCCCCAGAACAGCTTGCGGGCCGCGATGGCGCGCTGCCTGTGGGTCTCAGCCACGCTGCCGCCGGTGACGCTGAGCTGCAGCGACCACAGATCGTCACGGTATCGTGCCGCCACCCCGGAGACGTCGATTCCGAGCAGGCTGCTGCCGCGCTCGTCCGCGGCGAGTGACACCGACAGCATCGTGCCGAACGAATGGCCGATCAGGAACAGGCCCGCTCCCACGGCGTGGGACGCCGCGAAGGTCTCCAGCGCCCGCCAGGTGATGGCGGTCTGTGCGGCCAGCGTCTGCTGGGCTGGCTCCAGACCCGCCGAGGCGCCGTAGCCGGGACGGTCCAGCGCCAGCACGCTGAATCCCAGGGTCGCGCCGATGGTCAGCAGGGACAGGTCCGGGTGCGCGCGGCCGTGGAAGTAGGACGCGCGCATCCCCCCACCAGGCAGGCCGACGACGACGGCCCGCGGCTCACCGTCGGGTTCGGCCAGCAGCCCGGACAGCTCCACGTCGCCGGCATCGAGGCGGACGTGCCGCGCGCGGATCGGCCCGTGCGCACGCGGCGGTTGCCCGCTCCCATGTTCGGCTGCCGATCCGGCTGCCGATCCGGTCGCCGCTTCGGCGCCGGTCGCGGCATCGGAGCCCATGCGTGGACCTCTTTCCCGGCAGGGCGCCGACAGTCTCCTCAGTGCGCCAACGGTCACCTCACCATATGCCGATCTGTGCTGGGCCGATGGCCGGCTGTGGCATTCCGAAGCGCCGGTTGATTCCGCCCTTGAGCTGCGAGGGGTTTGCCGGGCGGGCGTGTCGCTACACTCGAACAGGCGTTCAGACGTGTCACAATCGTGGCGAACCGCCAGGAGGGCCAGTTCTTCGGGCCACTGGAGGGCCGAAGACTGCGCGATCATGTTTTTCGCGTCGCCGGGAGGCCTAAATCCTCAGGCCACTTGGCGGTCACGATGTCCGACGGATGGTCGGGCTGTTGGTCAACGAGCTGGTTGGGGAGGGTGCCGGTGTTGGTGCTGGGGGTCGATCCGGGGCTTACCCGTTGCGGTCTCGGGGTCGTCGACGGCGGGCCGGGCCGGCAGACGTCCCTGGTCGAGGTCGGTGTGCTGCGCACTCCTGCTACCGACGACGTCGCCTCCCGGTTGTGGGCGCTCGAACGCGGCCTCGGCGAGTGGATCGACCGGCACAACCCCGATGCGGTCGCGGTCGAGCGGGTGTTCAGCCAGGCCAACGTCCGGACGGTCATGGGTACCGCCCAGGCCGGGGCGGTGGCGATCGTCACTGCGGCACGCCGTGGTCTACCGGTCGCACTGTATACCCCTAGTGAGGTAAAAGCTGCGGTCAGTGGCAGCGGTCGGGCGGACAAGGCTCAGGTCACCTTCATGGTGAGCCGCCTGCTGAAGCTGTCCGACCCGCCGCGCCCGGCTGATGCCGCCGACGCCCTGGCCCTTGCTCTCTGTCACTTGTCGCGGGGGCCGGCGCTCGCCAGGATGCGGGCGGCCGTCAGGCAGGCCCCTGCGGTCCCCGGCGGGAGCCTCTGATGATCGCGTCCGTGTCCGGGACGGTTGCCGCCCTGTCCCCCGAAGCCGCCGTCGTCGAGGTGGGTGGGGTCGGTCTGCTCGTCCAGTGCACCCCTGCGACCCTCGCCCGGCTACGGGTCGGGCAGGACGCGCGGTTGGTCACCACGCTGGTCGTCCGGGAGACCGAGCTGACCCTCTACGGTTTTGCCGACGCCGACGAGCGCGACGTCTTCGAGACCCTGCAGGGAGCCTCTGGGGTCGGTCCCAGGCTTGCCCAGGCCGTGCTCGGCGTCCACAGCCCGGACGGCGTGCGCCGTGCGGTCGCGGGGGAGGACCTCACAGCCCTGACGAAGGTGCCTGGTATCGGTCGTAAGGGCGCGCAGCGCATCATCCTCGATCTCAAGGACCGGCTCGGGCCTCCCGCGCCCGCTGCGGGGGATGGCGGCCCTGCCACGGGCGGGGTTACCGGCGGCGATGGCGTCGTGCCGCCCGCGGGCGCCGGCGTCACCGTCGCCGAGCAGGTCCGCCTCGCGCTGCTCGGGCTCGGCTACACCGCGCGGGAGGCCGATGACGCCTTGGCCGCGGTCTGGACCGGTAACGGGCCCGGCGGTAACGGGCATGACCGCCGTGCGGACCAGGACGCTCATGGTGACCCGGAGGCCGCCGCCGGTGCCGGCACCGGCGGCGGTGGCGCCGGCCGAGACGAGGCGCCGGATCCCGTGGGTGTGCTACTGCGCCGGGCCTTGGCCGCCCTGCGACCCCGGTAAGGGCAGCCGATGGATGCCGAGGGTCTGGTCTCGCCGGTGGCCGAGCCGCAGGAGCGTGCCTTCGAGGCCGGCCTGCGTCCGGGGACGTTGGCGGAGTTCGTCGGCCAGCAGAAGGTCCGCGAGCAGCTCACGATCATGCTTGAGGGGGCACGGGCCCGCGAGAGCCCACCCGACCACGTCCTGCTGTCCGGGCCGCCGGGGCTCGGCAAGACCAGCCTTGCCATGATCATTTCCCGGGAGATGGCGGTTCCGCTGCGGATGACCAGCGGACCGGCGGTCGAACGGGCGGGAGATCTCGTGGCGATCCTCACCGCGCTCGCCCCGGGCGAGGTGCTGTTCCTCGACGAGATCCATCGCATCGCACGCCCGGCCGAGGAGCTGCTGTACGCCGCGATGGAGGACTTCCGGGTCGATGTCGTGCTCGGCAAGGGCCCCGGCGCCACCGCGATCCCGTTGGACATCGCCCCGTTCACCCTTGTCGGTGCGACCACGCGCTCCGGTCTTCTCACCGGACCGTTGCGCGACCGTTTCGGTTTCACCGCCCACATGGACTTCTACGACACCGGCGAACTGATCGACGTGCTGGTCCGCTCGGCGGGGCTGCTCGGCGTGCGCCTCACCGGTGATGGCGCGGCAGAGGTCGCCGGCAGGTCACGCGGGACTCCCCGGATCGCCAACCGGCTGCTGCGGCGGGTGCGTGACTACGCCGAGGTGCGGGCGGACGGGGTCGTCACCCGCGAGGTCGCCCAGGCTGCTCTTCGCATCTACGACGTCGACACGCTCGGCCTGGACCGCCTCGACCGGGCGGTGCTGGAGGCGCTGGTGCGCCGCTTCAACGGTGGACCGGTGGGTCTGGCGACCCTGGCGGTGGCGGTGGGGGAGGAACCGGACACGGTCGAGGAGGTGGCCGAGCCGTTCCTGGTACGCGCCGGCCTGCTCGCCCGGACCCCCCGGGGACGCATCGCCACCCCGGCCGCCTTCACCCACCTCGGTCTCGATCCGGTCGAGGGCATCCTGGGACGCTCGCAGGTTCCGATCCCCCCCGTCGACGGCGACTGAGCGCAATCTTGTGGGGCCTGGCGTCGAGGCCCCGCGGCCGGTACGTACCATCGGCCGCACAACATGGGAGGACATGGACGTGCAGGTAATCGTGGTCGCCCAGGAGGCGGCCCAGAACGGCGGCGGTGGTGGGCTCGGCGGGTTCTTTCCCCTGCTTCTCATCCTGGCGCTCGTCTTCTTCTTTATCGTGACCCAGCGACGCCGCCAGCGGGCCCAGCATCAGATCCTGACCTCGCTCGTTCCGGGGACGCTGGTCGTGACCACCGCGGGGCTGTATGCGACGGTGGTCGAGGTCGAAGACGGTGACGTGTTGTTGGAAGTGGCACCGGACGTGGTCTGCCGGTTCACCCGTGCCGCGGTCGCTCGGATCGTCTCCCCGCCGGCGGCGGACGGGCCGCATGACGGCGACCACGACCACGATGGTGACCACGATGGTGACGAGGCGGACGATCACCTCCATGAGCACGACACCGAGGACGGTGGAGCAGCTCATGACCACGTTTCGGACACAGCGCCCGTCGACACGACCAAGAGTGTCGACACGACCAAGCGCAGGGACGCCACCGGCAGCCAGGAGCGGCCGGACGCCGGGAAGCCCGGGGAACCCGATGACCCGGCCTCGGGGCGGGGGAGGGAAGGCTGACCGGCGTCGGTTCCGACCGGCTCTCGTTTTCGTCCTGTTCGACGAATAGGCGAATATCAGCGCTACGAACGTGGTATCGGAACGCCTCCGGCATGACACTCGTTCCGATACCTTGGGCGCGGTCGGCACCGTCGCGCCGTGACGGTTGCTCCACACCGGTTTCTCCGGTCGTGGACGGATCGCCGTCCATCGGGTAGGTCCACCAGGAAGCAACGTGAGCGCGACGGCGCGTGACGAAGGGATATCCGTTGGCACGAGGGTCAGGGCGACGGCGTAAGGCCGCGAGCCCCGCCTGGTCCCGGATCGGGCTTCTCTTCGGGATCATTGCGCTGCTTTACTCCACCATGGCGCTGACATCCACCTGGACGCCGAAGCTCGGCCTGGACCTGCAGGGCGGGACGAGTGTGATCCTCACGCCCCGGTCGACCGAGCCTGGCAAGGGCGTTGACAGCGGTGCCGTCAACAAGGCCGTCGACATCATCCGGGAGCGGGTCAACGGGCTCGGTGTCGCCGAGGCCGAGGTCAAGCGCAACAACACCCAGATCGAGATCTCGGTTCCCGGTCGCGGTCGCAACGATGTCGTCGAACTGGTCGGGCAGACCGCCGAGCTGCGTTTCCGCCAGGTCTACACCTCCGCGGCCGCCGCCCCGGCCCCGGCGGCCGCACCGACAGCCCCGGCGGCCGCACCGGCCACACCGACGGCCCCGACAGCAACACCGACGGTTCCGGCGGCCGCCGCCCCGGCCTCTTCACCCGGGCCTGGCGCGTCTTCACCCGGGCCTGGCACGTCCGCGAGCCTGCCCGCCGTCACCGCTCCGTCGGTGTCCACCACGACCCGGTCGGACGTGGTCGGTGCCGGCCTGCTCGCTCAGGCAGCGCGGACAGCCCCGGCCGGATCGGCCGCACCGGCCGCACCGGCACCGCCGGCGACTGCCGTGGTACCGCCGGCGACGGCGGACCAGCCCGCGCCGGCCAGCGCCGATACGCCGCCGGCTGATGTCACCGGCAGGTTCGAAAGCCTGACCTGCGCACCGTCGGACGTTCGCAGCCGGGTGGCCAGCACCGATCGGCCGACGGACTGGGTGGCCTCCTGCGATCGTTCCGGCACCGTCAAGTACCTGCTGATGCCCGCGACGGTGGTCGGTACCGATGTGAAGTCGGCGACGGCCGGGCTTGCGAGCTCGGGTGGAACCACGTCGGTGAGCACCGGCGAGTGGGTCGTCAACGTCAGTTTCACCGGTGGTGGGCAGGCGAAGTTCACCGCTCTGACCGAGAAGACGATCGGCAAGCAGGTAGCGATCGTGCTGGACGGGGTGGTGCAGTCGGCTCCGAGCACCAACGACCGTATTGCCGGTGATGCTCAGATATCGGGCTCGTTCACCCAGTCCAGCGCTCAGGACCTCGCCAACGTGCTGCGCTACGGTGCCCTGCCGCTTGCCTTCGAGCAATCCAGCGCCGAGTCGATCTCCCCGACCCTGGGTCAGGACTCGCTCAACGCCGGCCTGCTAGCCGGTGTCATCGGCCTTGCGCTGGTGACGCTCTACTCGTTCATGTACTACCGGGCCCTCGGGATAGTGGTGCTCAGCTCGCTGGCGGTGAGCGGACTGCTGGTGTACGCCTCTGTCGTGCTCCTGGGTAAATGGATCGGGTTCACCCTCACGTTGGCCGGGATCGCCGGTCTGATCGTGTCCATCGGCGTCACCGCGGACTCGTTCGTCGTCTACTTCGAACGCATCAAGGACGAGGTTCGCCAGAACCGCAGCGTGCGCGTGGCGGTCGACCGTGCCTGGCCGCCGGCCCGGCGGACCATGTTGTCCGCGGACACGGTCTCCTTCCTCGCCGCCGCGGTGCTCTACGTCCTTTCGGTCGGATCCGTCCGGGGATTCGCCTTCACCCTCGGGCTGTCCACCCTGGTAGACGTACTGATCATGTTCGTCTTCACCAAACCGGCCGTCTGGCTGCTCGTGCGCAGGTCGTTCTTTGCCACCAGCCGTTTCTCCGGCCTCACCATGGCGGCGGTTCGTGGCCAGTCGAGTGGGACCGCCCCCCCTTCCGCGCCGCGTCTGACCAAACGGGAGAAGGCCGGGGTTGCCCCGGGCCGGGCCGGGGCCAACAGGGCTTCGGCAACAGAGGCGGACACCTCCGGGTCCGACCAGGATTCGCCTGATCTTCATTCGTCGCGCGACCCGCGGCCGTCATGGTCGGGTCCGTCCGGCACGGCGCAGGGGGAGTAGAGATGTCCTGGGCCAGCCGGCTCTACCGCAGTGAGTCCTATGTCGACTTCGTCGGCCGCCGCCGGATCTGGTATGTCGCCTCCGGCGTCCTGCTGGCCGTCTGCATCGCCAGCATGCTGATCCGGGGTTTCTCCCTGGGGATCGACTTCAAGGGCGGTGCGCTGTTCCAGTTCCCGTCCGGGGGCAGGTCGGTTGTCGAGGCCGAGGCGACCTTGTCCTCGATCGGGGTCAACCCGGCCGACTCGGTCATCCAGGAGCTCGACACATCCCACCAGTTGCGGGTGCAGACCCCGACCCTCTCCGGTGCGCAGGCCAGTTCGCTCCAGGACGCCATCGAGAAGCGTTTCGAGGTTGCCCCGACCGACATCGACATCTCGACGGTGGGCGCGTCGTGGGGGTCGACCATCACCAGCAAGGCACTGCAGGGGCTCGCGGTGTTCCTGGTGCTGGTAATGGTCTACCTGTCGGTCCGGTTCGAGTGGAAGATGGCGGTTGCCGCCATGGCCGCTCTCATCCATGACCTCGTTGTCACGATGGGTGTCTACTCGCTGGTCGGTTTCCAGGTCACCCCGTCCACGGTGATCGCTCTGCTGGCCATTCTCGGGTTCTCCCTCTACGACACGGTTGTCGTCTTCGACCGGGTCCGGGAGAACACCGCCGGCATGGGCACGACCAGCCGACGCACCTACGCGGAGGCCACCAACGACGCGTTGAACGAGACCTTGATGCGTTCGCTCAACACCTCGTTCATCGCGCTCGTACCGGTCGCCTCGCTGCTGTTCGTCGGTGCCGGTCTGCTCGGCGCCGGCACCCTGGAGGATCTCGCCCTCGCCCAGTTCGTGGGTATCGCCTCGGGCACTTATTCGTCGCTGTTCTTCGCCACTCCGGTGCTGGTGGATCTGAAGAAGAACGAGCCGGCGGTCAAGGCGCTGGACCAGCGGGTGGCCCGGGCGCGGGCGGTGGCCGCCCGCGAGCCCGTCAGGCAGTCCCGACGCGCGGCAGCGGTTGCCGGTGGTCGTGCATCTGACACTGTGGCTGTGGCGGCCGGTCGGGGGCCGGGGAGTGGATTTCCCGATGCCGCGACCACCACCACAGACGCTGATGATCGTGGACGTGAGGAGTCTGCCAGCGGCCGTGAACCGGCTGTCGCCGGCGCCCGGCCGGGACGACCCGGTGCGGCGCGCCGTCCGGCACCGGCCCGGCGTTCTGGCCGCAAAGGTCGTCCCAGCGGTAAAAAGCGGCGGTGACGACCATCGAACCAACCGAAACGACCAGCGGAGCGGCAGGTGCCGGAGCCGCCGGCGCCCTCGGCGCCACGGCACGCGGCACCACCGCCGCGGACGTGCTGCGCGCCCATATCCGGGATGTCACCGACTTCCCCCAGCCCGGGGTGGTCTTCAAGGACATCACGCCGTTGCTGGTGACACCGGCCGCCTTCACGGTGGTCATCAACGAGTTGGCCGCGACCGCGGGCGGCTATGGTGCCACCGTCGTGGCGGCCATCGAAGCACGTGGCTTCCTGCTGGCGGCCCCGGTCGCCTACCGCACGGGTGTAGGCGTCGTGCCCATCCGCAAGCAGGGCAAGCTTCCCGGTGAGACGGTCAGCCGCACCTACGACCTGGAGTACGGCACCGCCACACTGGAGGTGCAGGCCGACGCGTTCCGGCCGGGTGACCGGGTGCTGCTCGTCGACGACGTGCTGGCCACGGGCGGTACGGCGGCCGCCGCGGCCGAACTGGTCCGCCAGTCCGGCGCGGAGGTCGTCGGTCTCGCCGTGCTCATGGAACTGACGTTCCTGTCGGGACGTGACCGGCTTGCGCCACTCGAGATCTCATCGATCATGGAAGTTTGATCCTAGAGGTTTGGTGCTCCCGGGCTCGGTGACCTCGGTTGTGGCGACCCCGGCCGTGTGACCTTTGTGTGATCCACGGGTATTGGCCGGGGTTGCGGAAGGAGAACGGCTCACGGAAGCGTTAGCCTTCAGGGGTCCGACATGAAGCAGGAGCGGCTTGTGCCCGAGGCAGCCCCGGTGACGACCGGAGTGTCCGAGCCTGGCGCGACGACCGTTCGGGAGTCGTCGGTGGCAGGCGAATACGCCGTGCTCGCCTGCGGGGATGGCCGCGGGCGTCCGCCCGCCGACGCACCGTCGCCGGAGGCTGGGTCAGGATGTACGCCGCAGGCCGTGCCCTCAGGACGCGACACGGTGGCCGACGGTGCGCCGCGGCCGGCCGTTGCCCAGCCGGCCGCTACGCAGTCGGTTTCCCAGTCGCCACCAGCTGTTTTCTCGGCTCCGTCGGCTCCGTCGGCTCCGTCGGCTCCGTCCGGTCGGCCGGCCCCGTCCTCTCCGTCGGCCGCACCGACCCGCCAGCCCGGACTCCTCATCGACCACGGGGAGTCCGGCCCCGGCCCCGGCGACGGTTCGCCGGTGGTTCCGCGGCTGGGGCACGAGTCGCCACCGCTGCCGCGCCGGGTCCGCGGGCGTTTCCCCAGGCTCGCGTCACACCGGGCCACCCCGCCATCACTGCTGGATCCGGTGCTGCGCGGTCTGCTCGCGAACCATCCCCGGGCCGACGTCGGCCCGGTGCACCACGCTTTCGAGACCGCGGCGGGGGTGCATGCCGGTCAGGTCCGCCTGTCCGGCCATCCCTATGTCACCCATCCCGTCGCGGTCGCGAGCATCCTTGCTGATCTCGGTATGGACACGCCGACCCTGTGCGCCGCACTCCTGCACGGCACCGTCGGCCAGACCGGCATGACGCTCGAACGGATCCGGGAGGAGTTCGGCGAGCACGTCGCGCTGGTTCTCGACGCGGTGATGAAACTGCACCGGGTGAAGGTCGGCGAGGGTGCCCAGGCGGAGACGATCCGGCGCATGGTGGTCGCGATGGCCCGCGACCCCAGGGCTCTTGTGATCAAGCTTGCCGCCCGCCTGCACAACATGCGGACGCTGCGCTTCCTGCCCGAACACAAACAGGAACGCAAGGCCCGGGAGACCCTGGAGATCTACGCCCCGCTGGCCCACCGGCTCGGGATGAACTCGCTCAAGTGGGAGCTGGAGGACCTCGCCTTCGCGACCCTCTACCCGAAGCGGTACGACGAGATCGTCCGGCTGGTGGCCGATCGTGCGCCGAGCCGGGACACCTACATCACCACGGTGGTGACGCAGGTGCAGGCGCATCTGGGCGAGGCCAGGATCAAGGCTGTCGTCACCGGCCGGCCCAAGCACTACTACTCGATCTACCAGAAGATGGTGGTCCGCGGCCGGTCGTTCGACGACATCCACGACCTGGTCGGGATCCGCGTGCTGGTCGACTCCCTGCGTGACTGTTATGCGTCCCTGGGCACCATCCACGCGAACTGGAAGCCGATCCCGGGCCGGTTCAAGGACTACATCGCGATGCCCAAGTTCAACATGTACCAGTCGCTGCACACGACGGTGATCGGGCCCGAGGGCAAGCCCGTCGAGTTGCAGATCCGGACACACGCGATGCACAACCGGGCCGAGTACGGGATCGCGGCGCACTGGAAGTACAAGGAGGACGGTGTCGGCGCACGGCCCTCCGGGGAGGCCAGGGCAGGTGCGTTCGGGCTCGCCGACGGCGCGTCCAGGGCGGGTGGTTCCCGGGGCGGCGGCCGGTCCCGGCGGGACTCCTCCGGCAACGACCAGACCGCGTGGCTTCGCCAGATCCTCGACTGGCAGCGGGAAGCCGCCGAACCCGGTGAGTTCCTCGACAGTCTGCGGTTCGACCTGCACACCGACGAGGTCTTCGTCTTCACCCCCAAAGGGGACGTGATCGCGCTGCCGGAGGGGGCGACCCCGGTCGACTTCGCCTACGCCGTCCACACCGACGTGGGCAACCAGTGCGTGGGGGCGCGTGTCAACGGCAGGCTCGCCGCACTGGACACCACGCTGGACAATGGGGACACCGTCGAGGTCTTCACCTCCCGGGCGCATTCGGCGGGCCCGAGTGAGGACTGGCTGACCTTCGTCCGGTCGTCCCGGGCCCGTACGAAGATCCGCCAGTGGCATGCCCGGGAACGGCGTGAGGACGCCATCGTCGCCGGACGGGACGCGATCGCCCGGATGATGCGTCGCCACGGTCTGCCGCTGACCCGTCTGATGAGCGGCGACGTGCTGCCCAGCCTGGCCAGGGACCTGCGCTACCCGGACGTCTCCGCGCTGTACGCCGCGATCGGCGAGAAGAACATCAGCGCGCAGCACGTCGTGGGTCGCCTGCTGGCCGCTCTGGGGGGGCCGGAGGGTGCGGCCGAGGACGTCGCCGAGACCGCACTGCCCACCCGCGCGCTGCAGCGGTCGGTCGGCGATCCAGGGGTGATCGTCGGCGGCTCCGAGGACGTGTGGTCGAAGCTTGCCCGCTGTTGCACGCCCATGCCCGGGGATCCGATCATCGGATTCGTCACCCGGGGGAAGGGCGTGTCGGTCCATCGCCACGACTGCCCGAATCTGGCGACTCTGCGCAATGGGACCCGTGATCGGACGGTGCCGGTCGAGTGGGCCGCGTCCTCAGGATCGGTGTTCCTCGTCGTCATCCAGGTCGAGGCGACCGACCGCGCCCGCCTGCTGTCCGATGTCACCCGGGTGTTGACCAATCACCACGTCAACATCCTCTCGGCGTCCGTGACGACGACCAAGGATCAACGTGCGGTCAGCCGGTTCACCTTCGAGATGGGGGACGCCAAGCATCTCGGGCACATCCGGGACGCTGTGCGGTCGATCGACGGCGTGCACGACTGCTACAGGGTCACCTCCGGCACGAGGTGCTGACCATGCTGACGTGGTGGGGGGATCCGGCGGTTTCCACCGGGGGGAGCCGCCGGCCGCACCCGCGTCGCCGATGTCGCCGTGGCGGGAGATCGTCACCGGCGGGCGGCGGGGCTGCGGGACTGTTCCGCGCCGGGACGTATCGACGCGCTGGGACGTATCGAGGGGGAGCGCTATGGACGCTGAGATCGTAGGTGCCGGGATGCAGGGCGCGGCATTGCCCGCGCGGATGGATCGGTCCAGCGAGGGGCATGCCGGCGGGGGGGACGACGCTTCGCGGACTCTCGCCGCCGCGTGGCTGGCCGGCAGCCGCCTGGCTCATCTTGCCCGCCGGGTGGCAGCGGCCCGAAGTTCGCCCTCGGTACCACCCGTGTTGCGGGACATCATCGAGAAGCACTGCCTGCACCATCCCAAGGCCGACGTCGCCCTTGTCGTCCACGCCTACGAGGTCGCCAACCGCCAGCATGCCGGCCAGATGCGACACAGCGGCGATCCGTACATCACCCACCCGTTGGCGGTCACGGAGATTCTCGCCGAACTCGGGGTGGACACCACCACGATCGTCGCGGCGCTCCTGCACGACACCGTCGAGGACACCGGCTACACCCTGGAGGCCGCCGCGGCGGACTTCAGCCCGGAGGTCGCCAACCTCGTCGACGGGGTGACCAAACTCGACAAGATGCGCTTCGGGGACGCGGCCGAGGCCGAGACGCTGCGGAAACTGATCGTTGCGCTGGCCAAGGACTACCGGGTGCTGCTCATCAAGATCGCCGACCGTCTGCACAACATGCGGACCCTCGGCTTCAAGTCACCACCCAAGCAGGCACGCATCGCCCGGGTGACGCTGGAGATCCTTGCGCCGCTGGCGCACCGGCTCGGCGTGAACGTCATCAAAAGGGAGCTGGAGGACCGTGCGTTCGCCGTCCTGTATCCCGACGAGCACATGCGGATCAGGTCGGTGGTCGAGACCTTCACGGCCGCGGAGCGCGAGTCCGGCCAGCTTGCCTCGGTCGTCGACGCGCTCGCGAGCGGTCTGGCCGAGGCGCGGATCGACGCCAGGGTCTCGGCCCGGACGAGTCACCTCTTCTCGATCTACAAGCGGGCGCAGGAGCGTGGCTTCGAGGCGCGGGACTACAACGACATCGTCCGCGTCCTGGTTCTCGTCGACTCGATTACTGATTGTTATGAAGCGCTCGGGGAGGTACACGCCCTCTGGCGACCGGCGCCGGGAAGACTGCGCGACTTCGTGGCCACGCCCAAGTTCAACATGTACCAGTCCCTGCACACCACCGTCATGGACCCGGCCGGCAAGCCCGTCGACATCCAGATCCGCACGGACGCGATGCACCGGCTGGCCGAGACGGGGATCATCGCAAGGCCGGTCGGACCGTCCGCGGACGGCGCCCGGCTGGAGGGTCTGGCATGGTTGCACAGTCTTCTCGACTGGGAAGGCGATGCCAAGGACCCCGGCGAGTTCCTGGAGTCGCTGTCGGCGGACCTCGAGTCCGACGAGGTGCTCACCTTCACCCCCAAGGGCCGGGTCATCGCGCTGCCTGCCAGGTCCACGCCGGTCGACCTCGCCTATGCCGTCCATACCGAGCTCGGGCATCGGGCCATCGGTGCGCGGGTCAACGGCCGGCTGGTCCCGTTGCACACCCGACTGCGCAACGGCGACGTGGTGGAGATCCTGCGTTCCGGGCTCGCGACAGCCGGCCCCTCCGAGGACTGGCTGGACTTCGTCAAGACCTCCAGGGCCAGGGTGCGGATCCGTCGCGGGTTGACCAGACAGCGGCGGGACGCCAACACCCAGCAGCCGGATGCGCAGTATCCGGATGTTCGATATCCGGATGCCCGACATGGCGACGCCCCGGAGTCCGGCATGCGCCATCTCGACCCGCAGCATCCGGACACCGGCGCCGACGTTGTCCCGGACACCGCCGTCCCGGACACCGCCGTGGACGCCTCCCGCCAGCCCGGATCCGTCGTTCACTGCGCCCCTGTACCGGTCCTGTCGGCCCTGTCCGCTCCGCCGGCTCCGACGGCCCACTCCAGGCGGAGCCGGCGACGTTCACGGGACGCGGACGAGGCGCAGACCTGGGCGGGGACGGCCGCCGTCGACGGCCGCAGTAGCGTTCCGGTCCGTCTTGCCCGGTGTTGCCTCCCCCTGCCCGGGGACGACGTCGTCGGGTTCACCACCACGCACAGCCCTGCCGTGTCCGTCCACCGGTCGCAGTGCGTGAACGCCGCAAGTGATCGGCATCGGGTCGTGGTGACGTCCTGGCTCCCTCCGGTGGAAGGCACGTTTCCCGCCGAGATCGTGGTCGAGGCGTTCGACCGCTACGGGCTGCTCGCAGACATCACCGAAATGTTGTCGGACGTGTCGGCCACGGTCCGTTCCGCGTCCTCGATCACCTCCGAGGACCGGGTGGCACGTGCCCGTTTCACGGTCGAGGTCGCCGGGCCAGCGCAGTTGGACGCGCTGCTCGCGGCCGTGCGGACGGTCGGTGGCGTGTACGACTGTTACCGTGCCGGTGGGACGCCCAGCTGATCCTGTCACAGCCCCGTTCTCGCCCTTTGCGAACTGACGCTTTGTGAAGTGGTGATGATCTTTTCTCTGGGCGATCCAGTGACTTGCCTGGATTTTTCGTTGAAGTGACGGACCCATCCCCTTGATCGCCGTACCTTCACTATCGTCTTGGCCCGGGGCCCCTTGTCGATCTTTGATTGGCAGGGTTCGGCGTACGTCGACGGCCCACCGGCCTCGGCAGCGGGAGATGGCACTGGCGCATCCATGACCTGTGCTCGGATGGGGCAAGCGTGCGGGCAGATCCCAACGGGCCGCGGCGGTGCGGTCACGCCGGATCCCACAGTGCAAATCGAATTATTTCAAGAAGTCACAATGTTGACCGACGGAAAGCTGTTGTTGGACTATGAGGTGGCGGCCCACGGTATCGGATGCCATATTCGGCAATGCTGGGAACGATCGGCCGCCGCAATGGGTCGGCATATGCTAACCCATTTCATTGCCGAGCACAGGAGGAGATCGGCAACCATGACTTTGACCGAGGAATCGCCGACAAGCACGATAACCGTCCATCCGGTCGCCGGCCACATCGGTGCCGAAATCACCGGCGTGGACATCGCCCAGCCGCTGGACGAAGAGGCCGTCGCCGCGATCAAGAGCGCTCTGCACCGCTACAAGGTGGTGTTCTTTCGCGAGCAGAATCTCGACCATGCCCAGCAGATCGCCTTCGGCCGGCGGTTCGGTGAGCTCACGTATGCCCACCCGCATGACGATGCACCGCCCGAGGAGTACCCGGAGATCTTCACCGTCGACCCGCGGCGCTACGAGGACCGCTACGGCAAGGACTTCCGTGAGGAGACGCGTCGACGCCAGTACAGCTACTTCACCGGTTGGCACACTGATGTCACGGCCGCGGTGAACCCGCCGGCGGGATCGATCCTGCGGGCGGAGATCGTGCCGACAGTCGGCGGAGACACGCAGTGGACTAATCTGGTGGCGGCATATCAGGGGCTGTCCGAGCCGGTCCAACGGTTCGTGGACACGTTGCGCGCCGAGCATCGCTACGGCGGCAGTGAGCGCCCGGTTGGCGACAGCATCTACGCGCGACGGGTGAATGACAATCTGCTGGTTTCCGTGCACCCGGTGGTTCGCGTGCACCCGGTGACCGGGGAGAAAGGGCTGTTCGTCAACCCTGGGTTCACCAGCCACGTCGTCGGGCTCACGGCCAGGGAGAGCCGCGCCGTGCTGGATCTGCTCTACGCGGAGATCACCCGACCCGAGTACACCGTGCGGTTCCGCTGGGAGCCGGGCAGTGTCGCGTTCTGGGACAACCGTGCCACCGCGCATCTCGCGCCGCGTGACATCGAGCATCTGCATGTCGAGCGCAGGCTGCACCGTGTCACGCTGATCGGTGATCGACCGGTCGGCCCGGACGGGCGCGAGTCCGAGCTGATCGCCGGCCGGCCGTTCACCGCCGATCACCAGGTGGTGGTCGGCGTCTGAGGCGCGCACGCGCAGCACCTGCCCCTGAGCGGACCATCGCGATCCTCCGCCCACCGGGCACGGTCCCGCCGCGACCATGCCTGTCCGTCCCAGAACATGTGGTCGCGCGGGGGCGGCTACGTTCTCACATCGTGAGCGGTGCGCAGGGACTCTGGAAAATGGGACTGGTTTCTGCGAACATGCCCTCTATGACTTCCCAGGCAGCGGGCTTCCGGTCACGCCGCCACGTTGACCTCCGGCGGCAGGCAGCCGCGCTGTGTTCGCCTTCGGCGTGAGGTTATGTCGACGCTGACGCGTCGGCCATGCCCGGCAGCAGATGCCCGGCTCGCCCGCTCCGGAGGAAAACCCCATGTACCGCAACGGTGGTACGCCACTAAGGCGCCTGCGCGCGCAAAGCTCGCCCGCCAGTGGCGTGCGAAGGAGCTCCAACGCGGGCGTGGTGTTGCGCGCGGTGCTCGACCACGGTCCGATCGCGCGCAGCACGATAGCCAGACTCACAGGGCTGTCCCCCGCCTCGGTCACCGGCCACACCGCTGAGCTCATCAGGCTCGGTCTGCTCAAGGAAATGCTGGAGATGACGGCGCCGAACGGGGTCGGCCGACCCCATGTGCCGGTGGATCTCGACACGGATCATCACATCGTCTGTGGTGTGCACATCGCCGTACCACACGCCACGGTCGCGCTGCTCGACCTGCGTGGCCGGGTCATCGTGCAGCATCGGGAACCCCACGCGGGTGCCAGCCCGTTGCGGGTGCTGGAAAGGGCGGCATCGGTATTGTGGGCGTTACTGGCCGAGCATGCCGGCGACCGGGTTCCGCTCGGTCTCGGTGCGGCCAGCGGCGGATGGGTCGACCAGACCACCGGGATGCTCGTGGAGCACCCGCTGCTCGGTTGGCACGACGTGCCGTTGCGGGACATACTGGCCGACCAGACTGGGCTTCTGGTGCAAGTGGACGCGCACTCCCGGGCGCTGGTGCACGCGGAGCGGCTGTTCGGCCAGCACCGGGCCAGGGCGAGCATCATGCATCTGTTCGTCGGTAACGTGGTGGACGCGGCTTTCGCGACCGGTGACACCGTGCACCACGGCCCCCGGTCAGCGGCTGGCGCGATCGCCCATCTGCCGGTCGAGGGCAGCACGGAACTATGCTCGTGTGGTCGTTCCGGTTGCCTGCAGGCAACCGTGTCGGAACGGACGTTGGCGCGGCGCGCCGCCGACGCGGCCATCATCGCCGAACCGTCCTTGCCCGCGTTGTTGCGGCTCGCCCAGGACGGTGATCGTGCCGCGATGCGCCTGTTCCTCGATCGGGCGCGGTGCCTTGGTCGGGCGGCGGCACAGCTCATCGACGTGTTCAACCCCGAGGTGCTGGTCGTCGTGGAGCAGGGGGTCAGCCATCTGCCCGGATGCCTGGTCGAACTCCGGAACGAGGTGAGTGCCCGCTCCTGGGTGTGCAAGGACCCGGAGCAGACGGTGGTGGCGACCAGTTTCCCCGGCCACGCGCTCGCCACATCGGCCGGCGCGGTGATGCTCGACATGCTCCATCGTGATCCGTTGGGACCGATATCCGATCGGCTTTGCCGAGCCTCGTGACGCAGGCAGCGTAAATCCAGTTAATTCACGATCGCGCAATGTTGACTAGATGGATGCCGGTTGGCGAGGATTGTTCCATGAACAGCCCGGAAAGGTTTTCGGTGCCCGGCGGGGCGTCGGAGCCCCGTGAGCGCCGTGCCGTCACCGTGTGTTCCCCGCGGAATCGCGCCTGCTGTCCTTGTTGTTGCCGCTGATGATCAGCGGGGGCCGAGCGGCCGCCCAGAAATCTCCTGACACCTGCTGCCGGTGACCGTTTGTTTCACGGCGTGCGCGCAGCTGTGTCATTTTTCCGTGTAATTGTCGTCCTGCCGTTCGAGTCAGCCCACAGCCAAGGAATTCTGATGCCCGCTGGAACCCTTTCTCCACCGACGGTCCGCCGCCGCGCCGTACTGGCCGCGCTCACCGGTGCCGGCATGATCGTGCTGGCCGCGTGCGGCTCCGATGCCGGTGCCGGCCCGCGACTGACCGCCGACGCGGCCATTCCTGACACCGTTCCCGCTGGCACGTCACTGTCCATCGCGGTGCATACCGCCGAGATCCAACTCAAGACGACGGGGAAGATCTCCGAGCTTCCGTTCACCGTGTCGGAGTGGCCGACGGTCGCTGCGGGCCCCGACGTCATCCAGGCATTTCGCGCGAACGCGGTGGACGTCGCCACCAACGCCGGCATCCCCCCCATCCAGGCGCATGCCACCGGGCTGGACGCCAAGATCGTCGCGGTGCAGCTGAAGACCACGCCGACCTACAAGCTGGCCACCGCACCTGGTTCGGCCATCACCGAGCTGTCCGACCTACGCGGCAAAAAGATCGCCTTCGCCGCGGGTCAGGCACAGGGCGTCGTGGTGCTGCGCACGCTGCAGGAGCTCGGGCTGGAGAAGAAGGACGTCCAGCTCATCGAACTGAACAGCCCACAGTTCCTCACCGCGTTGCAGTCCAGACAGGTGGACGTCGCGCCACTCGGCGAGCCGACGCTGACCAAGTACCTCAACCAGTACGGGAAGGACGGTGCGCGGGCGGTCGTGACGCCGGCGGTGGACGCGCTGACCATCTTGTGGGCACCCGCGCGGGTGCTCGCCGACCCGGCGAAGGCCGCGGCCGTCAAGGCGTTCATCCCGTACTGGGCCAGGGCCCAGGTGTGGGCATGGGAGAACAAGGACAAGTGGATCGACGCCTACTACGTCAAGGACCAGCAGGTCAGCGCCGCGGACGGTAGACGCATCGTGGAATCCAGCCCCAAGCCGAGCTTCCCGACCAGCTGGGACGCGGCGATCAAGTGGGAACAGGAGACCATCGACGTGGTGTCCAAGTGGGGCTACTTCGGCAAGCCGTTCAACGCCGCGGACGTGTTCGACCGCAGGTTCGAGGGTGTCGCCGCCGCGGCCGTGCCCGCCGACTACCGAATCGCTCAGTCATGACCAGCACCACGCATGAGGTACCAAAGACCGTGACGATCGATGCTGCCGTCGTCACCACGGTGACCGAGGTCGGGCGGAGCGTGCGGCTCGCCCATGGCCGCAGGCGGCTCGGCCTGGGCAAGCCGATCCCGTTCGGCCGGCTACTCGGTGTGCTGCTACTGATCGGCATATGGTCGCTGGTGTCGGCGACCGGTCTGGTGGATCCCCGCAAGCTGTCCGAACCGTGGACGGTGTTGCAGACCGGGATCGATCTGATCGCCAATGGCCAGTTGCAGGACAACATCGCAGCCTCGCTGCACCGTGCCGTGCTGGGCTTCGCCTTCGGTGTCGCCGTCGGTACCGGGCTGGCGCTGATATCGGGGCTCAGCCGGATCGGTGAGGCGCTCGTCGACGGCCCGGTCCAGGTGAAGCGGGCGATTCCCTCGCTCGCCCTGATTCCTCTGATGATCCTGTGGCTCGGTATCGGTGAGACCTTCAAGGTCGCAGTGATCGCGATCGTGGTCGCGATCGCCATGTACATCCAGACGCATGCCGCCCTGACCGCGATCGACAGCCGCTACGTCGAGCTCGCCGAGGTCCTCGGGCTGTCCCGGTGGAACTTCATCCGCAAGGTGGTCATCCCCGGTGCGCAGCCCGGCTTCTTCCTCGGCCTGCGGCTGGCGGTGACCGCATCCTGGCTCACGCTGGTCGTGGTCGAGAGCGTCAACGCGGTGAACGGCCTCGGCAAGATGATGTTCAAAGCGCAGGACTACGGCCAGTCAGATGTGATCATGGTCGGCCTGGTGGTCTACGGGTTGTTCGGGTTCGTCTCCGACGCGGCGATCCGGATCATCGAGAGGCGGGTGCTGTCGTGGCGACGGACACTGGCCGGCTGACCGCCACCGCCGGCACGGTTCGAGTCTCCTCCCTGGTCCGCCGGTTCGGCGAGCATGTCGTGCTGGACGATCTGGACCTGGAGATCGCGCGCGGCGAATTCGTGGCCCTGCTGGGGCAGAGCGGTTCCGGCAAGAGCACGTTGCTGCGCGCCTTGGCCGAGCTTGACTACGACGTGATGGGTTCGGGTGAACTGAGCGTGCCCGCCCGGGTGTCCGTCGCCTTCCAGGATTCCCGGCTGCTGCCGTGGCTTCGGGTGTTGGACAACGTGCTGCTCGGCCTCGGCCGCGGCGATGCGCGCAAGCTCGGCAAGGAGGCGCTGGCCGAGGTGGGGCTCGCCGGCCGCGAGCGGGCCTGGCCCAACGAACTATCCGGCGGCGAGCAGCAGCGGGTGGCGCTGGCCAGGTCGCTGGTGCGGGAACCCGAGCTTCTGCTCGCTGACGAGCCGTTCGGCGCGCTCGACGCGCTGACCAGGATCAAGATGCACGGCCTGCTGCGCGACCTGTTCCAGCGACACCGGCCTGCGGTGCTGTTGGTGACCCATGACGTGGACGAGGCGATCGAGCTGGCCGACCGGGTGCTGGTGCTGGAGAACGGCCGGATCGTGCTGGACCGCCAGGTCGATCTGCCGGCTCCGCGGACGCACCGTGACCCACGCTTTCAGGAGTTTCGCGACCTGCTGCTCAGCGCGCTCGGCGTGGCCGTGCAGATACCGCCGGAACAGAGGAGACGATCATGACCAGCGGGACCAGCCGCAGGCTGCACCTGAACGCCTTCCTGATGAGTGTCGGCCACCACGAGGCGGCCTGGCGGCTGCCGCAGAGCAACCCGTTGGCGCACATCGATGTCGAGCATTACCGCAATCTCGCGAGGATCGCCGAGCGCGGCAAGCTGGACTCGCTGTTCCTCGCCGACAGCCCGGTCCAGATGGGCAGCCCGGGACGACGACCGAGCGGGCGGCTGGAGCCGACGCTGCTGCTCACCGCGCTGGCCGCGGTGACCGATCACATCGGACTGATCGCGACCGCCTCGACGTCCTACAACGAGCCGTACAACCTGGCCCGCCGGTTCGCCTCGCTGGACCACATCAGCGGCGGCCGAGCCGGGTGGAACATCGTCACCACGGCTGGCGTCGAGGCCGCGCTGAACTTCGGCCTCGACGACCTGCCGGCTCACCGTGACCGCTACGAGCGTGCGGCGGAGTTCCTTGAGGTGTCGACGAAGTTGTGGGACAGCTGGGCCGACAACGCCATCGTCGCCGACAAGGAACGCGGAGTGCACGCGGACGCCGACCGGGTGCAGGTGATCGACCATGTGGGCAAGTACTTCAAGGTGCGAGGTCCGTTGAACGTGCCGCGCTCGCCCCAGGCCTATCCGCTGCTGGTGCAGGCCGGGTCCTCCGAGGACGGTAGGAACTTCGCCGCCCGCTGGGCCGAGGCGGTGTTCACCGCCCAGCAGACCCTGGAAGAAGGCAAGGCCTTCTACGCCGACCTGAAGGACCGGGTGGCGCGCGGCGGGCGTGACCCGGACACGGTGAAGATCCTGCCCGGCATCGTGCCGGTAATCGCCGACACCGAGCGGGAGGCGCACGAACTGGACGCTGAGTTGAACCGGTTGATCATCCCCGAGTATGCCAAGCGGCAACTGGCGGAGCGGTTCAAGCTCTCTCCGGACGAGCTGGACCTGGACAGCGAGCTGCCGGAGAACCTGCCTACCGAGGACGAGATCGAGGGTGCCAAGAGCCGCTTCACGCTGATCGTCGCCCTGGCCCGCCGGGAGCGGCTGACCGTCCGCCAACTGATCGGGCGGCTCGGCGGCGGTCGCGGGCACCGCACGTTCGCCGGCACACCCGTGCAGGTGGCCGACGCCATCCAGTACTGGTTCGACAACGGCGCGGCAGACGGATTCAACATCATGCCCGCGGTTCTCCCGTCCGGGCTGGAGTCCTTCGTGGACAAGGTCGTGCCGATCCTGCAGGAGCGGGGCCTGTTCCGGACCGAGTACGAGACGACCACGCTGCGCCAGCACTACGGGCTGGCCCGCCCGGCGAACCAGTTCGCTACAGGCGACCGCGGACTGGCAGCCGCTCTGTGACGACTCTGTCGCCGGCATCTGAGACAGCAACGGCGGCCAGCGCACCGAAACCGGGATCGGGAGCGGGAGCAGGTTGGCTGCGCCGGCTGCTGGGCTACTGCCTGCGGCACCGGCGCAACCTGCTGTTGTCCTACGGCGCCGCCGTGGTCGCCGCCGTCGCCACCGCGGTACTGCCACTGATCGTGCGCCACGTGGTGGACGACGTGGCCGCCGGTGTGCGGGGCACGCTCGTGGGGTGGGTGGCGGTACTCGTCGGCCTCGCGGCGATTCGGTTCGGCGCCGGGTACCTGCGCCGCTACCGGTCCGGCAGGGTGTCCCTCGGCGTGCAGTACGACCTGCGCAACGACGTGTTCGACACGTTGCTACGGCTGGACGGCGCCAAGCAGGACGACCTGCGGACCGGGCAGGTGGTCAGCCGCTCGATCTCGGACATCACGCTGATCCAGATGCTGCTGCAGATGCTGCCGAACGTCACCGGCAACCTGCTGATGTTCGTGGTCTCTCTCATGGTCATGGCGGTGCTGTCGCCGCCGTTGACGGTGATCGCGCTTGCTGTCGGCCCCACGCTGTGGTTCATCGCCTACCGCAGCCGGCGCGACCTGTTCCCGGCCAACTGGCATGCCCAGCAGCAGGCCGCAGAGATCGCCGCCGGAGTGGAGGCCGCGGTCACCGGTGTACGTGTGGTCAAGGGTTTCGGGCAGGAGGAACGCGAACTATCCGAGCTGGAGACCAGGGCGAGGACGCTGTTCGCCTCCCGGCTGCGCGTGGCCAGGCTCACCAGCCGGTACAACCCCGCGCTGCAGGCGGTTCCCGCGCTCGGCCAAGTGCTCGTGCTGGCTCTCGGCGGCTGGCTCGCCCTGCACCGGCACATCTCGCTCGGCACCTTCGTGGCGTTCACCACCTACCTCGCCGCGTTCGTCAGCCCGGTGCGCCAACTGGCCACCCTGCTCACCGTCAGCCAGGAGGCCAGGGCGAGCGTCGAACGGGTGATGGAGATCATCGACGAGCGTCCGGGCACCGTCGACGCACCGAACGCCGTCGAGCTGCCGGACGAGCCGCTGTCGGTCGAACTGGACCGGACGGTGTTCGGCTACGCCGGCGCGGATCCCCTGCTGCGCGGGCTGACCCTGCGGATCGCGCCGGGGGAGACCGTGGCGCTGGTCGGCGCGGCCGGGTCGGGCAAGTCGACGGTCGCGTTGCTGCTGGCACGGTTCTACGACGTCTCACAGGGCTCCGTGCGGCTCGGTGGCACGGATGTCCGCGACCTCACGACCGCCTCGCTGCGCTCCCGGCTCGCCATCGTCTTCGAGGACAGCTTCCTGCTGTCGGACACCGTACGCGCCAACATCGCCTACGGCCGGCCGGAAGCCACCGACTCCCAGGTGCGCCAGGCCGCCCGGGCCGCACACGCGGAGGCGTTCGTCGACGCCCTGCCGCACGGGTTCGACACCGTGGTCGGCGAGCAGGGGCTGACCCTGTCCGGAGGACAACGGCAACGAATCGCGCTGGCCCGTGCGCTGCTGATGGACCCGAGGCTGCTGATCCTCGACGACGCGACGTCCGCCGTGGACGCCCGGGTGGAGGCGGCGATCCAGACCACCCTGCGTACGGTGACCAGGCAGTGCACCACGCTGGTCATCGCGCACCGGACCTCCACCCTCGCGCTCGCCGATCGGATCGCGGTGCTCGACGGCGGACGTGTGGTGGACATCGGTACCCGCGCCGAGCTCGACGCCCGATGCCCGCTGTTCCGCTCCCTCCTGTCCGTTCCGAACACGCCGAGCCTGGACCAGAAGGTGGCCGCGGAGCCTGCTCGCCCGAACGGGATCACGCCGTCGCTGTGGCCCCGCCGGCACCAGGCAGGGCCGGTGGGCAGTCTGGACGTACGCACCGCGGCTGCGTTCGCCACGGCCGCGGCCGGCGCGGGCGGCCCGTCACGTGGCGGGGCCGGCGGCGGCCTGCTGTCCTCGGCGCCGCCGAGCATCGAAATGATCGAGCGGATCGCCGAGTTGCCGGAGTTCGACGACGACCCGGACGTACCGACCGACCGTACCCGTGCCGGGGACCTCTCGTTCAGTCTCGGCAGGCTGCTGCGGCCGTTCCTGCCGCCGCTCCTGCTCGGGCTGCTCCTGGTGGCGCTGGACGCGGTCACCCAGATCGCGGTGCCGTCGCTGGTCCGAGTCGGCGTCGACCGCGGTGTCGCCCGCGGTGCGGGCGGAACACTGCTGCTGGCGGCCGCAGCCGCCGGGATCGTGGTACTGATCGGCTGGGGGATCTCGGTGGCGCAGGTCCGGGTGACCGGCCGGACCGGGGAGCGGCTGCTCTACACACTGCGGGTGAAGACCTACGCCCAACTGCAGCGGCTCGGCCTGGACTACTACGAGCGCGAACTCGGCGGTCGGATCATGACCAGGATGACCACTGACGTGGACGCTCTGTCGAACTTCCTGCAGACCGGGCTCGCCACCGCAGTGGTCAGCGTGCTGACCGTACTCGGCGTACTCGTCGCCCTGCTCGCGATCGACGCCGGCCTGGCCCTGGTACTGGTGGCGGTGCTGCCGGTGCTGGTCGTGGCCACAATGGTGTTCCGGTCGAAGTCGGTGCCCGCCTACACCGAGGCCCGCGAGCGGATCAGTATCGTCAACGCCTACCTGCAGGAGAACGTGGCAGGGATCCGGGTGACCCAGGCATTTCGCCGGGAGCGCTACAACAGCGTGGAGTTCGCTCGGCGGGCGCAGGCGTTCCGCGACTCCAGGCTGCGCGCGCAGCGGTACATGGCGATCTACTTCCCGTTCGTGGAGTTCCTGTCCGCGGTCTCCACCGGGCTGGTGCTGATGATCGGCTCCCGCCAGGTGCTGGCCGGCACACTGACCACCGGCACACTGATCGCGTTCGTGCTCTACATCGAACTGTTCTTCTCACCGGTACAGCAGATGTCCCAGGCGTTCGACGGCTACCAGCAGGCAGCGGTCGGGATGAGCAGACTGCGCAGCCTGATGCGCACCCCCACCATGACTCCGGCTGCCTCCCACCCGCTCCCGGTGCGCGGTGTGCGCGGTCGGATCGAGTTCGATGGCGTGTCCTTCGCCTACCACGCCGGGGATCAGGAGGCGCTGCGCGGGATCGACCTGTGCATCGATGCGGGTGAGACCGTCGCCCTGGTAGGCCAGACCGGCGCCGGGAAATCGACCGTGGTGAAGCTCCTCGCCCGGTTCTACGACCCGACCTCGGGCGCGGTCCGGGTGGACGGCAGGGACATCCGGGACCTCGATCTGGCCGGTTACCGCAGCCGGCTCGGCCTGGTGCCGCAGGAGTCGCACCTGTTCGGGGCCACCGTGCGGGACGCGGTGGCCTACGGCAGGCCGGATGCCACGGACGCCGAGGTGGAGGCCGCTGCGCGGGCGGTCGGCGCGCACGATGTGGTGGCCAGGCTACCGCTGGGTTACCTGCAGCCGATCGGCGAACACGGCCGCAACCTCTCGGCGGGCCAGCGCCAGCTGCTCGCGCTGGCCCGCGCGGAGCTGGTCGATCCGGACATCCTGCTGCTGGACGAGGCGACCGCCTCGCTGGACCTGGCCACCGAGGAGAGCGTGCGGCTGGCCACCGACGCGCTCACCCGGCAGCGCACCACGCTGGTGGTCGCGCACCGGTTGACCACTGCGGCGCGCGCGGACCGGGTGGTGGTGCTCGACGGTGGCCGGATCGCCGAGGTCGGCGCGCACGAGGAGCTGCTCGCGGCGGGTGGGCACTACCGCAGGTTGTGGGACGCGTTCGTCGGTGCGGTCCCGAGAAGTAAATCCGTCCAACTGGAGAGGGCGACATGAGCTACCGTGATTTCGGCCGTACCGGTGTGAAGGTGAGTCCGCTGGCGCTCGGCGCGATGAACTTCGGTGCGCGTGCCAATACCGATCATGAGGACAGCATCCGGATCATCCAGCAGGCCCTTGACTCGGGTATCAACCTCATCGACACCGCGGACGTGTACTCGCAGGGCGAGTCCGAGAGGATCGTGGGCAAGGCGCTGGCCGGGGGCAGGCGGGAGGACGTCGTGCTGGCCACCAAGTTCCACGGCCAGATAGGCGACGAGCCCAACCACTTCGGCAACTCCCGGCGCTGGATAGCCCGGGCCGTCGAGGACAGCCTGCGCCGGCTGCAGACCGATTGGATCGACATCTACCAGGTGCATCGGCCGGAACCGGACACCGACTTCGATGACACCCTCGGCGCGTTGAGCGATCTGGTCCACCAGGGCAAGATCCGCTACATCGGCACGTCCACCTACCCGCCGTCGGAGATCGTGGAAGGGCAGTGGATCGCGCAGCGGCGTGGCCGGGAGCGGGTGGTCAGTGAGCAGCCGCCGTACTCGATCCTGGCACGCGGCGCGGAGCGCGAGGTGCTGCCGGTGGCGCAACGCTACGGCCTCGCGGTGATCCCCTGGGGCCCGTTGGCTGGTGGATGGCTCTCCGGCGCCTACCGCAAGGGCGCGGTACAACCGGCGTCCAGCCGTGTGGAGCGTCAGCCCGAGCGATACGACATCGCCGATCCGGCCAACGCGGCCAAGCTGGCGGCGGCCGAGGCCCTCGCCACGCTGGCCGGCGAGGCCGGGCTCTCGCTGATCCACCTGGCACTGGCGTTCGTGCTGGAACATCCCGCGGTGACCTCAGTGATCATCGGACCGCGTACCCGCGAGCACCTGGAGAGTCAGCTGGGTGCAGAAAAGATCAAATTGTCCGGCGACGTGCTGGACCGGATCGACGAGATCGTCCCGCCGGGTGTCACGCTGGCCGCACGGGACGCCGGCTACGTCCCGCCGGCCATCAAGCAGGCATCACTGCGCCGCCGAGGTTGACGCGCAAGACCGGCAGGCTGGAATCAGCGCATCAGTGCCGATGCGGATTCCTGCTGGGCCGTATGGTTGGACTGCTCGGCCCGATCCGGAGCACTTACCGATGATCCACGGGCCTGTCCCGGACGCTCTTATGTGTTGATCGCTCTGATCCAGGGATTCAGGGAGTCAGGTCAGGACCCGCAACTGTTCGTCGAGATCGCGTACCGCCTGTGTGTCACGCCAGGGCGACAGGTGATCACGGATGTGCAGGATGCGGGTCAGTCCGAGCGAGAAGTCCGTCTGTGCCACGATCGCCAGGGCGTCGGCGACAAGCTGGCAGGCCTGTTCGATTTCCCGTTGCTGAATGTGTACCTCGGCAACAGCGCCCAGCAGCAGGGAACGCTTCTTGGTGGTGGTCGGGCTGGTTGTACGCAGCCCCTCGAAAGCGATCGCGCGCGCCGCGTCCGGACGGTGCAGGCGGGTGAAGGTGGTGACCTTCATCCCGTCGAGGCGGGAACGGTCGAAAAACTGCGTCCACACGCGGTCACCGTCCGGCGCGGCTCGGTCAAAAGCTTCGGCAGCGCGATCGAGCGCATGCAGTGCCGCGTTGCTGTCCCCCCGGTGAGCCTGTTCCTCCGCCTCCCGAGCGGCCAGCCATGCGCGGGTCATCATGCTGTCGCTGTGCGCGGCGTGGCGCTGGGCCTCGGCCAGCAGTGCGCAGGCTTTGTCCGGCCGTCCGTTCATGCTCGGCTGAAAGCTTTCATATCCGAGCACGCATGCCAGCAGGGCATCGTCGTCGGCTTCCCGGGCGGCTTCGGCCGCAACGCGGTAGTAGGCAAGCGCATGGGAATTGTCGTGCATGTCGAAGGCGAGCCAGCCGGCCAGGGCGGCGGTCTCACCGGCCGTGACGACCAGGGCGCGGCGCATCGCTGATCGCGGTGAGGTTTCCAGGAGCCGGCTGAGTGTGCCCAGATGCGCGGTCACCCGTTCCATCAGCCTGTGGGCCGGCACCCTTTCTTCCAACCCGAACAAGCCGGCGGTGTGAACGGACAGATCGTCGACGACTGACGGCGTGGCAACAACCTGCCGGCGCAGCGCCGCGGAAAGCCGCTCCCATGGTTGAGCGTCAGGCGCAGTGGCCGTGGCACCTCCGGCCACCGTGACCACCCGGAGAAAAGAACGCCGTTCCACACTCGATTGTGATAACCCGTAATCGCATTCCGTACCGGACCCGGCTGCGGTGTTACCGGCGGCATCGTCGTCAATGAACCCGAGTTCCCCGGAGGTCCGCTGAAAGAGAGCGCCCAGGAGTCGTTGGTAACGAAGGCTGGGCTTCTTGTCGCCTTTCTCCCATTTGCAGACCATGTTGCCGGTGACGCCTGCCTCGCGTCCTTCGCGGCTGACGGCGAAGCCGCGGAGCTCCATGGCCAGTTGTTCCTGCGACCAGCCCCGCTCCTCCCGACAGTTTCGCAGGCGCGTGTTGGGGATACGTACGGGTGGATGGGAAACGGCAGCCGTAAGGGCCCTGTCCGCTGGAATCATCGTCTGCCTTTCCTCGTCCACCAGCCCGAATCGCCGCCTGACAAAACAGTTTATCCCGGCGTCGTGGCCGCCGGCTGTCGCGCCGCCCCACCGCCGGTGGCCGCCGGCGGTCGCCGCAGCCCGCCGGTCGCCGTTCGTCGAATGTGTACGGATGACGGGGAGAACCGCGCGTGGCCTCCCGCCAGGTACACACCAGGGAAGCTCGCGGGCCCGTGCCAGCACACACGTATATGGATTCCAGCACATTCGGTGATGTCATGTGTTGTCAGTCATGCCCTGTGGGCATGAATGCTATGGCCTTGAGCGCGCTGGGTAAGCGCCTGCGACGACCTGTGCGAGGGAGCCCGTAGAGTCTGTCCTGTGAGTGCAGGCCCCCTCGGTAACGCTTCAGCGTCCTCAGCGAATCGCCGTCCGTTACGAGCCTGGCAGGAGGCCGCCCTCGCGGTCTACCGGGCCCGGGCGGGCGTCGGCGCACGTGACTTCCTGGCCGTCGCCACTCCTGGTGCGGGCAAGACGACCTTTGCGTTGTGCGTCGCGTCCGATCTGCTGCGCGAGGGCGTGGTGCGCGCGGTCACGGTGGTGGCGCCGACCGAGCACCTGAAACGGCAGTGGGCTGACGCGGCGGCGCTGTCCGGTATCGCCCTCGACCCGGACTTCCGCAACACCGCCGGGGCCACGTCCTCGGACTACACCGGCGTCGTGCTCACCTACGCGCAGGTGGCAGCGCATCCCGCATTGCACCGGCTGCGCTGTGAACGCCGTCGCACCCTGGTGATCCTCGACGAGATCCACCATGCCGGCGACGCCCTGTCGTGGGGTGACGCCGTCCGGGAGGCGTTCACCCCGGCGACCCGGCGTCTCGCGCTCACCGGCACACCTTTTCGCTCGGACGTCAATCCCATCCCGTTTGTCACCTACCTTCCCGGCCCGGACGGTGTGACGCGCAGTGTCGCGGACTCCTCCTACGGCTACTCCGACGCGCTACGTGACGCTGTGGTGCGTCCCGTGCTGTTCCTGGCCTACTCCGGGGAGATGACCTGGCGGACGAGTGCCGGGCACGAACTGTCGGCCCGGCTCGGTGAGCCGTTGAACAACGAGCAGACCGCCGCCGCATGGCGCACCGCGCTCGACGCCCGCGGCGACTGGATCCCCGCGGTCCTCGCCGCCGCGGACACCCGGCTGTCGCAGGTCCGAGCCGGCGGGGTGCCCGACGCGGGCGGGCTGGTGATCGCCACCGACCATGCCAACGCCCGTGCCTACGCCGGGATCCTGCGCCGGGTCGGCGGCACCGAGCCGGTGGTGGTGCTCTCCGACGACCCCTCCGCCAGCTCGAAGATCGCAGCGTTCCGGGAGTCGCGGGGACGGTGGATGGTCGCCGTCCGGATGGTCAGCGAGGGCGTGGACATCCCACGCCTGGCGGTCGGGGTTTATGCCACCTCCGTGGCGACGCCGCTGTTCTTCGCCCAGGCGGTCGGCCGGTTCGTCCGTGGCCGGGGCCGCGCGGAAACCGCCTCGGTCTTCCTGCCCAGCGTCCCGACGCTGCTGGCGCTCGCCGGCGAGATGGAGATCCAGCGTGACCACGCGCTGGACAAGCCCCTGCGCGAACCGGACGCCTTCGACGACGCCGCACTACGCGAGGCCAACCGGCGACGGGACATCCCCGACCTGCCGGAGCAGTCGTTCACCGCGCTGGGTTCCTCGGCGCATCTCGACCGGATCATCTTCGACGGCGGCGAGTTCGGCACGCAGGCGGCGGCCGGTTCCGCCGAGGAGGAGGACTTCCTGGGACTGCCCGGCCTGCTCGAACCGGACCAGGTCGCCGTCCTGCTCAAACAGCGGGAGGCCGCCCAGCTCGCCGCCCGGCGCAAGCAGGAGCGTGGCGAGGCCCGCGGGGTCTCCTCCGGCCGGACGGCTCAGGGCGCCTCCGGGCAGGCGGTCCCCGCGGCCCGGGCCGCCGCAGAGGAGGGCCTGGACGCGGACTCCGCGGAAAGCCGCCCGACCCACGAGGTGATCGCCGAGCTCCGGCGGGAGCTGAACCGGCTGGTTGCAGCCCACCACCACCGCACCGGCCGCTCGCACGGGATGATCCACGGTGAGCTGCGGCGGACATGCGGCGGCCCGGCGACCGCTCAGGCCAGCGCGGCACAACTACGCGCGCGTATCGACACCGTCCGCCGGTGGGAGAAACCCAACCACGGATAGCCCAACCACGGAAGAAAAGAGGCGTCACATCCTTCGGGCTTGGCCGGGAGGTAGCTTGATCGGAAGGCGGGTTGGCTGCGAGACGGCTTCGCTGTGATGCCGACGGTAGGAGCGTCCGTTGTCAGGCGCCCTGGGTGAGGGTGAGGGAGGTGATCTGGGGTTTGGTCACCGGAGCGCCGTCGGGAGCGCCGCCTTCGACGCCGGGGGAGGTGAGGGCGTCGAGGACGTTCAGGCCCTCGGTCACCGTCCCGACAACCGTGTAGTTGGTGGCCAGCGCCTGCGCGCCGTCCTCGTTCGGGTCCCGGTAGTTGATGAAGAACTGGCTGCCGTTCGTGCCGGGGCCCGAGTTGGCCATGGCGACGACCCCGCGGGTGTACCTGGCGCCGTCGGTGTTCTCGTTGGCGTAGGCGAAGCCCGGACCACCCCTGCCGCTGCCCTCCGGGTCCCCGCACTGGAGCACGAAAATGTTCTGCGTGGTTTCACGATGACAGGAGGTGTTGTCGAAGTACTTGGCGTTCGCCATGGTGAGCAGGGCGTGGACGGTGCAGGGCGCCTTCGCCGCGTCCAGCGCGGCCTTGATCGTTCCCTTGTTCGTGGTTATGACCATGGTGGTGGGGGACCTGTCCACCGTGTCGGCTGCCGCGGGCAGGCTCACCGGCCTGGACGGTTCCCGCCCGTCCGCGGTGTAGGTGCAGGGACCGACCTGTGTCGAGGCGGCCGGGGTCGTCGCCGGGGGAGAGCCCGACGCCGAGGGTGACGCGGCCAGGGTGGTGTCGTCGTCGCCGCTGACCAGCAGTGCGGCGGTGGCACCACCGGCCAGCAGGATCAGGGCGCCGGCACAGACGACCGCGATTACCCTGCGCTGTCGGCGCCGCGCGGCGGCTCGGCGTTCGGCCTGCCGGGCGGCTCTGGCCGCGGCAAGATCGCGTTGTCGCCGCGTCCTGGACGTCACCACCTGTCGGCCTCCCTGTCATCGGTCCGGGTGCGCAGAGCCGCTCCGCGCCGGCGAGCGCCCGGTCAAGGGAAGTGTAGGTAGTCATGGTCCGCCCGCTGCCGCCGCATCGGTATCGATATCGGTATCGTGCCGGGTCCGGCTGTGCGGAAGCTGTGCGTAACCTTCAGAAGACGTTAAGCGTTCCGGTGGGGAGGTCACCGCACTACCGTGGCACCGTCACGCTTTCGTGGCGGTCGCACCGTGCGCCGTCGCTCGCTTCGTTCAGGCCGGCGCGACGCATCCGTCATCCCTTCGGCTGTCGGGGTCCGGGGGACGTCCAACCTGTCGGCCAGGCGCGCGACGGTAACCGTTGCAAGCTGGGACTCGCGTCGCGCCGCCTCGCGCAGGTCAGCCAGGTTGGCGTTGGTCGGAGTGCGCACCGCTCTGCGATGGAGGACCACCCGCTGCTCGCTTACGAGCAGCCAGTCCTCCAGGGCGGAGCGCCGAGGCAGTAGCGCCAACCGCGCCCGTTGTGCGATTCGAGCACGAGGCCGGTGTGTCATGGCGATCCACTTCTTCCTTCCGCCAGAGGGCCACAAAAGCAGCGCGATCATGTTTTTCTCGCCCTGCCGGAGGTCCAGATCCCCGGGTCGCCGGAGGGCCAAAGGCGGCGCGATCATGATTTCGTGCTGCCAGCGGCCCAAAGCCCCTGGATCGCTGCCAGGGGTACCGGCGACGTCCGGCAGGTGGGCCTCTCACGCGGCAGGTAGGCGCCCCGCACGCAGGTCCTGCGTTCCGCCCGGCCTGTCGTGTGCGTATCCCTGTTGTTCACTTTACCGATACCTGTTGGACCAATGTCCTTTCCATGTGAGATACCTGTACCGCCGAGCCTGTACCACCGAAGGTGACAGCGGCGATCACCTTTAGGTGATCATCTGTGAGGAGCGTTCAGTGTCGGAGATCGTGTTGGCCCTGGTGGCTGAACTCGTCAGTACCGCGGTCGTTGTGCTGATCTCGTCGGTGTTCCGGCGGTGGCGGACATCGGCTGCCCGTACGGTCTGAGCGCCCGTTCCAGCGCTTTTTCCAAGATCTTCAGCCTGGCGCCGCCGTTGCTCACCGACAGTTGCCGGCAGTCATCGGCCCCGGTTGGGGAGCTGGTGACTGCCGCTGGTTCATGTGGCTGTCACTGGCTTATGTTGTCGCAGACTGTTGCGATTTCGTCCGGGCTGCAGAAGCTCCGGCGCGGCTGCGCTGGGCGACATAGGTACCGGCTCCGATCGCCGCCGCGATCGGCCATTCGACGACCTCGGTGACGGCGAGCACACCCAGACCCACGTAGAAAGCGGTCTGGGCCGGTGATGGCAGTCTGATCGGGCCCACCTTCATGCTTGTGCCCGGGGCACGAGGGATCTCGACGCGCGCTGTGGCAAACGGTGTCCGCAGCGTCGCCGTGTGGGGTCCTCTTTCTTCGCCCGCGCTCTCCTGCTCGCCTTCGGCCTCGCCGCGGACCCGGCCGTTACCAGTGGCCTTGCCCGCCTGACCGGCCTGCGACTCCTCCCGCTGTTCTGCCGTGCTCCCGTCTTCGCCCCTTTCATCCGGTCTGTCCCGGCGCCCTTTCGCGCTCTTGGCTTCCTCTCTTTCTTCTTTTTCTTCATCCCGTACATGATCATTTGTCTTGGCAGGCATCGGACCTCCCTCCGCTATCCAGGTCACCATCCCCAAAGGCAAACCCCGGGTAAACAAAAGATCTCGGAATCGGTTCCAAAAGATTTCTCGGAGGTGGGCTGTGTGCTTTGTGTCAATGTCTTGTCTCTCTGTGAAGCGTTCGTGACGTACTCGCTCTCCCGTCGGCGGGTACCCGAGTACCTGCCAGGGCATCCGAGCACCTGTTAGACGGCATCGGCTGCCGGGTACCGGCTGTCGGGTGGGTGCCTGCCGGGTACCGGCCGGTGGTGGATGCGCAGCCCGGCCATGACCTGCGGTGCCAGCTGCGACCGTTGCCGTTCGGGCGCCAGGCCGTCCAGTGATCGATTTCGGCCGCCCGGTGATCGATGAGACCGATGAGGAGGTCCGCCGATGCACCTGCCGAGTCCCCTGTCGGGGGCGCGACGTGTTCTGGCCGAAGGACGCCTCCTGGGTGACATGGGGCTGGTGTCGATGGCCGGACCGCTGCTGGAGCGGATGGAGCCCACCACCGCCGGCGATGACCGGTTGGCCCGTCCCTGCGCCAGTCTCAGGGTGCGCGGTGCCAGCGGGCTGTCGACAGCGTCGCGTCGCCGGCTGCTGGAACAGGAACTGCAGCGCCAGCCCGGAGTGCTGTGGGCCCGGGTCAACGCGCCGTTGGGACGGGTCCTGGTCGGTCTTGGCGAGCCGTACCCGCGGGCGAGTGAACTGACGGCGGTTGCCGAGCGGGTCGTACAACAGGCCGACGGCGGAGCTGGTGACGACCAGGCCGCGGCGGACGCTGGCCCGCGGCCCAGGGTTGCCGACCTGCCGGATTCGGCAGCTCCGGTGCTGCGCGCGGCTGTCGCGCTCGCCGCGGACGGGATCGCCTTCACCGTGGCGTCGGTGGGTCGTATCGCCCGCTGGACGCCGTTTCCGGTGGAGCTCGCCTCGCTTGTCACGGTCGTCGACACCCAGCCGCGGCTGCGGGGGGTCGTCGAGAAGGCGATCGGGCCGCAACGGGCGGACGTCGTCCTGGCCGTGGCCAACGCGACCGCGATGGGGCTGGCCGGCAGCCACACCGGTCTCGGCGTGGACGCGGTCTACCGGGCACATGCCCTCGCCGCCGCACGGGCCCGCCGGGACGCCTTCGCCGCCGTCGGCGACGAGCTCATGGGGGATCCCGACCGGGCCGGCGCCGGGCCGGTGGCCGTCGAGCGGCCCCGGCCGCGTCCGAGCGGGCCGGTGGAACGCTACGCGGACGTGGCCGGGGCGGGTGTGCTGGCAACCTTCGGTGCCACGGCCGCCCTGACGGGGGACCCGCGACGGGCCGTCGCCTCCGCGCTGGCCATGCTCCCGCGTCCCGCCCGGCTGGGCAGAGAAGGATTCTGCAACCATCTCACCCGCGTCCTGGCGCGCCGGGGAGCGCAGGTGATGCACCCCGAGGCGCTGCGGCTGCTGGACCGGGTCGACACGGTCGTGGTCGACTCCGACGTCCTGTTCGGCGCGGCGCTCACCGTCGGTGAGGTCATCCCGTTGGCCGGTGCCGACGCAAGCGAGGTGGCCGTCCGGGCGTACGCGTTGTTCCGGTCGGCCGATCCGGCCGCGACGGTCGAGGGGGACGGCTGGACGCTCGCTCCGATCGAGCGGCTGGTCGGTGACGACGGTCCGGGCAGCGCGCAATGGCGGCGGCTGCGGGCAGCGGGGATCCGTACGGTTCTCGGCCTCGCGCAGGGCACGAGGTTGACGGCGGTGGTGACGGCGGTGCCCGAGCGGGCGGAGGGCAGCGAGGCGCTGCTGGCCTCCTGCCGTCGCAGCGGGCTGACGGTGCGGGTGGCCGACGGCGAGGACTGCCCGGACGACGGGTTCGGCTTTGGGGTGATCCCGGGCGGACGCCGGCTGGTGGCCGCCGTCGGCGACCTGCAGGCGGCGGGCGCCGGCGTGCTGGTCGTCTCGCGCCGGCGCGCCGCGGTGGGCAACGCCGACTGCGGTGTCGGGGTCGAGGGCCATGACGGTGCGCTGTCCTGGGGAGCCGACGTCCTCGTCGGGAAGGACCTGCTGGCTGCCGCGATGATGGTCGAGGCGGTCGCCGCGGGGTGCCGGGTGAGCCGGCACGCGGTGCGGCTCGCTCAGATCGGCTCCGGTGCCGGCGCGCTGGTCGCGCTGACCGGTTTCGGTCCGCAACGGGCCTCCCGGTCGATGCTCATGGTGACCGGGGCCAGCGCCCTGTCGTTCGGTGACGGGATCTGGGCGGCCCGCGAGCTTGACCGGCGTCCGCCGCCGCCGAGCATCCCGCGCACGCCCTGGCATGTGCTGCCGGCGCGGCGCGTCCTCGACCAGCTGGGCAGTTCCCCGGACGGATTGGCCAGCGTCGAGGCCGCATCGCGGCGTACCGACGACGTCTCGGTGGGCGCGGTCGCGCCCGGTCTGGTCGGTGCGATCGCCCGGGAGCTGGCAAGTCCGCTGACGCCGATCCTGCTGGGTGGGGCGGCCCTGTCGGCCGCCAGCGGCTCGGTGCTGGACGCGGGTCTGGTGGTCAGCGTGGCCGTCATGTCGGCGCTGGTGGGCGCGGTGCAGCAGCGGCGGGCCGACCGTGACCTGGCCCGTCTGTTCGCCCAGTCCGCGGTCAGGGCGCGGGTGCGCCGGGACGGCGGTGACGTCGAGCTCACCGCGCAGGAACTGGTCTCCGGCGACGTGATCTCGATCGGTTCGGGGGACGTCGTTCCCGCCGACGCCCGGCTGCTGTCGGCGACCAGCCTGGAGATCGACGAGTCGTCGCTGACCGGGGAGTCCCTTCCGGTGACGAAGTCGCCGCGTCCGGTTGCCGCCAGCTATGTCGCGGAACGTTCCTCGATGGTGTACGAGGGAACCACCGTCGTCGCCGGCTCCGCGACGGCTGTTGTTGTGGCGACGGGTCTCGCGACCGAGGCGGGCCGCAGCATGGCCGCGGCCGTCGGTCCGGCCAAGGCTGTCGGTGTCGAGGCCCGGCTCACGGCGATCACCGAGTTCACCGTGCCGGTGGCGCTCGGCGCGGCCGCAACCCTGCTCGCCTCGGGGCTCATCCGTGGCCTGCCCGCCCGCAACACGCTGAGCGCGGGGGTGGCGCTAGCTGTCGCCGCGGTGCCCGAGGGTCTGCCGTTTCTCGCCACGGCCGCGCAGCTGTCCGCGGCCAGGCGGCTGTCCGGCCGCGGGGCACTGGTGCGCAACCCGCGGACCATCGAGACGCTCGGGCGGGTGGACGTGCTGTGCTTCGACAAGACCGGCACGCTCACGAGAGGCAAGATCCGGCTGGGCGCGGTGTCGGATGGTGCCCACACCGCCGCCGTCGGCGATCTGCAGGAGCGGCAGCGTCGCGTGGTCGCCGCCGGTCTGCGAGCCACCCCGGTGCACACCCGCGGGCGCAAGCTGCCCCATCCCACCGACCGGGCGATGACCAAGGGTGCTGCCGCCGCGGGCATCCGCCGTGACCACGGCCTGGATTCCTGGTCGGATGTGGCCTCACTGCCGTTCGAACCGGGCCGCGCCTACCACGCGTCCCTCGGGCGTGCCGGTGGAACGGTGCTGCTCAGTGTCAAGGGCGCACCCGAGACGGTCCTGCCCCGGTGCGCTCGCTGGCGAACCGCCCGTGGCAGCGTGCCGCTGGACAGCCGCAGCCGGGCGAGTCTGGCCCGCGAGCACCTCGCGCTGGGCGGGCGGGGATACCGGGTGCTCGCCGTCGCCGATCGGTCGATGCCCGTCCGCAGCGAGCAGCTGTCGGACGGCGATCTCGACGGCCTCACCTTCCTGGGTTTTCTCGGGATGTCGGATCCGGTCCGGGCCGGCGCCGGGCCGTCGTTGGTCCAGCTGCACGACGCCGGCGTCCAGACCGTGATGATCACCGGTGACCATCCGGCCACCGCGCAGACGATCGCCGCCGAGCTGGGGGTCATCGACGGCGGCCGGGTGGTGACCGGCATGGAGATCGACGCGCTGGACGACGACGCGCTCGACGCGCTGCTGCCCGAGGTGTCGGTGGTTGCCCGCGGCACACCGGCACACAAGGTGCGCGTGGTGGAGTCGTACAAGCGGCTGGGCAAGGTGGTCGCGATGACCGGTGACGGCGCCAACGACGCGCCCGCGATCCGGCTCGCCGACGTGGGGATCGCGCTGGGCAAACGTGGTACCCCGTCCGCCCGGGCCGCCGCCGACGTGGTGGTCACCGACGACCGGTTGGAGACGATCCTCGACGTTCTGGTCGAGGGCCGGTCGATGTGGGCCTCGGTGCGCCAGGCACTGGGTATCTTCGTGGGCGGCAACCTGGGCGAGATCGCCTTCACCCTCCTCGGCGCGGTCGTCACCGGTACCTCCCCGCTGTCGGCCCGGCAGCTGCTGCTGGTCAACCTGCTCACCGACCTCGCCCCCGGGCTCGCCGTCGCCCTGCGCCAGCCGGACCCCGACAAGACCGGCGAGCTTCTCGGGGAGGGTCCGGAGAGTTCCCTGGGCCGTGCGCTGGTCCGCCGGGAGGTCGTGGTGCGTGCGGTCGCGACCACCGCGGCCGCCGCCGGCGCGTGGATCGTCGCCCGTCCCTCCGGCCGGCGCAGGCACGCCGACACCGTGGGGCTGGTGGCACTGGTCGCAGCGCAGCTCGGTCAGACGCTGCTCGTCGGGGGGCGCTCCCGGTCGGTGCTGCTGAGCAGCCTCGGATCGGTGGCGGTGCTGACCGCGGTCGTCCAGACACCTGGCCTGAGCCAGTTCTTCGGCTGCACCCCCCTGGGGCCTTTCGGCTGGGCTGTCGCCGCCGTCGCTTCCATCGCTGGGACGCTGCTCTCGGTGATGCTGGAGCCGCTCGCCGCCCGGTTCATTCCTCCCGACAGTGACCCGAGGACCCGGGCTTCCGGCAGCATTGACGCTCAGGAAGCTGCTGGCAGCCTCGACGTTCCTGAATGAGATCGTCATTGGCGAGATCGTCATGTGGTTGTCGCTCTTCGTTACACGTCGACGAGCCAAAACTCCTGCGCGGGCAACTTTCGTCGACCTAAGCTCGATTCGATGGCGTGGATCGCGGGACGCGGCGACCCTGAGGGGGGTCGGCACCGATCGCCGTGGAGGCGGTCGGGCCGGATCCTTCCCATCCGGTGGGGGCGCATCATCGCGTTGACGGTGGCGCTGTCGGTGGCTGCCGGGCTGGGTGTGTGGTTGCGTTTTCGATCCGTCGGGTCGACCGGGCCGCAGCCGAACGCCGCTGTGACAGCGGTCGCGGGGCGCGCGCCGCAGGGCGGTGCCGGCAGTGACCACCGGCCGACGCCGACACCGACGCCCGCGTCCGGCGCGCAGCCGTCCGCAGGTGTCGGTGCCGCCGCGGGAGCGCCGGGGGTCGCTGGGGTCGTGGTCAGCCCGCCACAGCCTCCGCAGTCGCGGTCCGCTGTGGCGGCGGGCGAGACCGTGCGAACCTCTCCCAGCGACACCGCGGTGATGGCTGGGACGGACCTGGCTCTGTCGACAGGTGACGTCAACCTTGGGACGGTCAATTCCTCGGCAACAATGGAGCTCCGCGACACCGGCCGTCTTCCCGTCGACTTCCGGTTCGCCGCCACGCCATCCTGGCTGTCCGTCGCGCCGGCTTCCGGCACGATCGCGGCAGGCGGTCGCAGGACCGTCACCTTCACCCTCGACCGTTCCGCCGCGCCGGTCGGCGTGGTGGACACCTCGGTTGCCGTGGTTGCCGTCGCCACCCTCGGTGGCGCCAGGCAGGCCGGGGCGGTCCGGGTGACCGCGGTGGTGTCCGGCCCGCCGGCCATCGACTCGCTTACCGCCACCCCGGCCGTTGTGTATACAACGGGGTGTCCGTCCGCGTCCGGGCCGACCGTGTCCGTGGTGTCGGTGAAAGCGACCGATTCCACCGGCGTCTTCGGCGCGGAACTGGTCGCCCGGCTGCCCGACGGGAGAACGACCACCAGCTCCCTGAACCTGGGTGAGGCGTCCGGGCAGCAGTCGGTGTGGTCGGGGCCGGTCGGGCCGTCGGGGATCCCGGGGCCGATGTCGTTCACCGTCACCGTCACCGACATCGACGGGCTGCGCGCGCAGTCCACAGGTTCGCTTGAGGTCAGGTCCTGCCCGGTCGCGGCCACCGGGGCGCCGGCCGGCTCAGGCCCGGGCTGACGCCGGGGGCAGGGGCGTTCTCTCCGTCGGCGGATCGATAGGTCTTGCGGGCAGCGCACGGGTATGTGCACGGCCGTATCCCGAGCGGTCTAGGCTTTCCCGCATGGCATCGGTGTCGCTGTCCAAGGGCGGCAATGTATCGCTCAGTAAGGTCGCCCCGAATCTGCGCGCGGTGACCGTCGGCCTCGGCTGGCAGGTGCGCCAGACCTCCGGCGTCGACTACGACCTCGACGCGAGCGCGATCCTCGTCGACGACCGGGGCAAGGTTCTCTCCGATCAGTACTTCGTGTTCTTCAACAACCTGGTCAGCCCGGACGGGGCGGTGAAGCACCTGGGTGACAACCTCGTCGGTGGCGGCGGCGGGGACGACGAGCAGATCACGGTCGAACTGTCCGCGCTCACGCCGCAGGCGTCCAAGGTTGTCTTCGCGGTGTCGATCTATGATGCCGACGTCCGCCGGCAGACCTTCGGCCAGGTGCGCAACGCCTTCATCAGGGTGATCGACTCGACGACCGGTACGGAAATCGCCCGGTACGACCTCACCGAGGACGCATCCACGGAGACCGCGATGATTTTCGGGGAGCTCTACCGGTACTCCAGTGAGTGGAAGTTCCGCGCGGTGGGACAGGGATACACCACGGGCCTGCGGGGAATCGCCCTCGACTTCGGCGTCAACGTCTCCTGACCGCTGCCGTCTCCTGACCGCTGGTGCCGGTCAGGACCCCACAGCGGTCGGCAGACCAGTGGGGATGCATCCGCAGATGACTACGGATGCATCCCCACTGGTTTCTATTTTTCTGTTCGTTTTCCGGCCTGGCTGCGGTGGTCTCAGGTGGTCGGGGCAGGCGTCAGGATCTCGGGGGACTGCGCGCCGATCGTGGTGATCGAAGTGTCGGGAACGGACGACGCCTGGACGTCGACCCGCCACGCCACGGAATGCCGGTGAAGAGCAATGTTCTGGGGGGTGGCCGCGGCCTTTTCCTTGAAGACGAATGCGCGGCGCAGATCGGCGTGGCGGTTCTCGGTGAAGAAGTTGACGGCCATCCGGCTCAGCTCACGGGTGCGGTAGACCTCAAGGGGTATCTCGGCCTCGTCGGCGGCGAGCCGTGAGGTCTTGGCGTCCAGCGCTTCCTGCCAGCCTGCGCCGGCCAACTCGTCGGCGAGGGCCAGCAGGGCGTTGTCGTAGTCCTGCGGATCGTGTGGGAGCAGCCGGTCCACCAGACCCATGTCGGCTGCTTCCGCGTCACCGACGGGAAGGCAGTCGGTGGTCAGCGCCGTCGCGACGTCCTTGCCGACCCGCCGTGGCAGTGTGTACGTCCAGTATTCGGATCCGTACAGGCCCATGTTGTCGTAGTGCGGGTTGAGCACCACGCCGATACGGGCGGCGACCAGATCTGCACCGAGTGCGAACATGACGCCCCCGGCGCCGGCGTTGCCCGAGACGCCCGCGACCACGAGCTGGTTGGTGCAGGTGATGACGGCCTGGCACAGGTCGTCCATCGCGTCGATGTTCACCCAGGCGGCGGTTGCGGGCCGGTCGGCCGCCTCGATCACGTTCAGGTGGATGCCGTTGGAGAAGAAGGTGTTACCGCCGCGCAGCACGATCACATGGGTGTCCTGTTGGCTTGCCCAGGTGAACGCGGCGAGCAGCCGGCGACAGTGCTCCGTGGACATGGCGCCGTTGTAGAAGTCGAAACTGATCCACCCGACGGGGCCGTGGCGGTGGTAGCGTACGTCCCGGCCGGCGTCCGGGTCGGGGATCTCCGACGTCGCCGCCGGCAGCGGCTGGACGTGATCGGGTATCACCAGGTTGGCTGGGAGCTTGGGCTGGCCGGCACGGCGGAGGTGCCCGATCCATACCGCTCCGTCGACGGTGGGTACCAGTACGGCGCCGTCCCGCCGGGACAGCAGCGTGTTCTCGCACTCGCCGTTGCGGGCCTGCGCGGGGACGGGGAGCGCGACGACCGGACTGGCGTCGAAGGCGCGTAGCTGCTCGCCGAACAGCAGACATGGGGCGCCCGGCGAGCCGTCCGACGCCGCCACCTTGCGCAGGACGTCACTGGTGGTGTCGATGTCCCAGTCGATGCGCCGGTCGTCGGCGCGGGTGGACGGCCGCAATCTGCCGCGCAGCCGGTGCGCCGGGATGCTGTCGAGCGGGGTGGGCAGGAACCCGACGACCTGTGCCTTGTCGACCACGTCGTGGATGACGGCCACGGCCGCGTCGGTGACCGGCCCGTTGTAGAGCGCCGACTTGCTGATGCCGGGCGGGACGGCGAACTCCCGGGTCGACCAGATCGGCCCGGCGTCCATCTCGGCGAGGGCCTGCAAAGCCGTGACGCCCCAGGTCGACGCTCCCTCCAGGATGGCCCAGTCCAGCGAGGACGGGCCGCGGTCGCCGACCGGCCCCGGGTGGATGATGATCGTCCGTCGAGTCGTCCAGATGTCGTCCGGTACCCGCTCACGCAGGAACGGACATATGATCAGATGAGGATCGGACAGCCGCACGGCGTCGCGTATCGCCTCCGGGCTGAGCGCGAGCTCGACTGTCACACGGTGACCCGAACGCCGTAACTCGATCCATGCCCGCTGGGTGAGTCCGTTGAACGCGGAAGTGAGTAGAAGAATCCTCATCTTCTTTCCTTGTCGGAAGTCAGATCGAAAGCTCGAATGGACTTTCGGGCGAATCTTTTTCTCGTTGTCGGCGATGTGGGATGTGAATCCGTAGGCTGGCTCCGCGACGGGCGGTAGCCCCTGTCATAGTGATCATCACCGGCGGGCGCGTTATCGTTCCGGACGGTGTGACGCGCGGTGGTTGTGCCTGACCAGAACGGGCTCGTCGGGATCAGCAGCCGAGGAGTGCGGGAAGGAGGGGATGGCTACCTGCACGGCACCGGCACCGGCACCGGCAGCCGGCTGGTGTGAGCGCACCGCACTGTGCAGTACGGGACTGCTGTCAGCACGGGAGCGGTCGGCCCGGGCCGGCTGCTCCGCTCGGAGGGCGGCGAGGTGAGGATGATCGGGCATGGAACTGCCGATCCCTCCGGTCGCGGCGAAGATGATGAACATCAGAACAATGGATGCGGCGAAGGTCGTGATGGCCCCCATGGCGAAGGGGTCGACGCCATGCGGTCGTGGCAGGGTCGGGTCGGCGGTGACTCGAGTGGCCGCCATGCCCGTGTAGTGCATTCCGCACACTGCGACCGCCATGATTACCGATGCGACGGCGCGCCTGGGGGTACCACCGATGTGGAACGCGATCCAGAAGGCGGCTGTCGAGGCTACGACGGCGATGAGAACGGACAGGCCGACCAGCGGCATTACGTAGCTGATCGTTCCTCTGGTGTGCATCGCGTACATGCCGGTGTAGTGCATGGCGACGACACCGGCTCCCGCGATCACCCCGCCGACGAGCAGCCGCGGGATGCTGTCGGGATCGGCGGCCACCACTGTCAGCCCGAGCCCGGCCACGATCACAGCAATGATCATCGACAGACCGGTGATCGTCTCGTTGAACGCGATCCCCGGCTCGATGCGGTAGGCGATCATCCCGAGGAAGTGCATCGACCAGATCGCGCATCCGCCCAGCGCCACCGCCGTGAGAGTCATCCACGCCAGTCGGCTGATGCCGGTGGCCGTACGTAGGTGGACCGCGCACGCCAGTGCCGCGAACGAACCGAACACGGCCAGCAGAAAGGACAGCAGAACGAACACTGGATCGTACGAGGCATGCAGATGCTCTGCCGCGGCACTGACCGATCTCATCCGACCCCCAGGAGTCCACACATGGCACTCAGGGGGCTGCTGAACGACGGCGTTCGGTCAGCAGTCCCCCTAGTCTTCCGGTGGGGCAACCATAGCCAAACCTGTGGTAACCCGAGTGACCGGCCTCACTTGCTAATCAGTTAACTAATTAAATTTTTTTATCGATCTCCGGTATCAAGAGGAATTTTTACGGATAAAGTACCCAAGGTCGGAATATTTTAATTTGACAACTGGATATTAACTTTGGGTAACGATTCTGGCACGGGTGGCTCGGAACGACGGCCGCAGGTCCGCAGTGACGTACGGGCTCGGCGGACGGCGGCTGCTACGAGGCATGGCTACGAGGCGCGACGGGTCGGATCACGGCGTTGCGCGACAACCATGACACGGACGGACAGCGTGTTCGCGTCCACCTGGTAGAGGATCCGCCAGGACGGGCCGGTCGCCTCCCACATCGTGGAACGCGACTCCGGCAGGGGCGTGCCCGCCTTGCGCGGGTCGTTGCGCAGCGGACCGTTGAGGAATCGGCGGATTTCACCGGCGGTACGGTCGGGTAGCCGTTGCAGGTCGCGCTCTGCCGACGCCGAGACAGTCACCTCGTGTCGGGTGCTCATGCGGCCCCGCCGCTCATCTGAGTGTTCGATGAGCACGGGGCCAGCGCGCATGTCCGGTTCTTCACATCGTGATCGTAGAAGTCCCCGTTGCCAGCCGCCGGAGTTTTCGGTTGCGTGGGGGGGAAGGGCAGAGCCGGTCCGTTTCCCACCGGAACCCGTGACAGTGCGACGGACACGGCGTCAAGGCTACCCATGTCACGCCTGGTGATAGCGCAACCACTGGTTTTCGGCCGGTTGCGGGATGTCCGGTGCTCGCGGGATGACCGTGCCGGCGCCGCTGGTTGGTACTGAGCGTGCGCTACGGAGACGACGAGATCATCCGGCGAATGCTTGCCGACACGGCGGTCTGGGCGATAGTGGGGCTGTCGGAGAACACCTCCCGAGTCGCCTACTCCATCGCGGGCTATCTGCGCGCGCACGGTAAACGGACTATTCCGGTTCATCCTTCCCGGCCCGTGGTCGCAGGCGAACGGGGTTACGCCACGCTGACCGACATCCCGTTCCCGGTGGACGTGGTGGATCTGTTCCTCCGGTCGGAGCTGGTCGCCCCGGTGGTCGACGACGCGATCGCCATCCGTGCCGGGGGGATCTGGATGCAGCTCGGTGTCCGCGACGACGACGCCGCGCAACGGGCGGAGAAGGCCGGACTACCTGTCGTCATGGATACCTGCCCTCGCATGGAAGCACCCCGCCTGCTCGGCTGGGCTCGCTGATCACCTGCGTCTGACCGCCTGCGCGGCCGGACAGCCCATGCCTCGCGACGTCAGCGACGGCGAAGATGTCGAGGCCGGTGGACGGGTCGGGCGCGGGCGAGCGTGGTCCGATGCCAGCCCAATGCCGCGGCCGGGGGAAGCAGTACCAGCGTCGGCAGCAGGTAACGGTAGTCGAAACACACCGTGGCTGACGGGATCACCAGCAGGGCCATGCCCGCTGTCACCAGCAACGCGCAGTCCGTGCGGATCCGATCGTCTCCGGCCCGATCGTCTCCGGCAGGGCCGCTTCCGGCCTGCCCGTCCCCGGCCCGCCTGCCCGTGAGCAGGACCGCAACGGCACCGAGGGCCACCATGGCGCCCAGCGCCGGCCCCGGGGTGAAGCCGTAGCGCTGGTAGGCCCGCAGGAACGCGGCAGGCCCGGGAGCGACCTGCCGGGCGACCTGCGCACCGTTGAAGGTCATCAGCGGTGCGTTGTTGTTCCAGTAGGCCGGTACCGCCTCGGCGGGGAACTGCCAGGTGCCGACATGCCAGTCACGTGGTCCCACCCATCGGCCGGGGGTGAAGAAATGGGCTACCTCGCCCGTCACCATCCGCGCGTAGTCCACCGGCTGGCGCAGGATGACCTGGTGGGCGAACTCGGCCAGCACGGCATCCTTTCTGTCGTCGGGAACACTGACGGTGAAGCGGGGACTGTTGTGGTTCCACACGTAGTAGTTCGGCCCGGGCCGTTCGGCCGTTGGATGCGGTGAACACAGCTGACGGGCGTCCAGGCTCAGATCCAGTCGCGTGCAGTCAGCGATGGGCGCCACCCGGCCGTAGAGCCAGTACGTGTCGCCCCCGGTCAGCGCGTAGGTGCCGTGCGCGGAATGGAACCAGACGGCGTAGCCCGCCAGCGGTGCGGCCAGCATGCCGGTGAACACGACCGACCGTGACCAGCCGAGCCGCCGCACCAGCACCCAGACCAGCGCGAGCAGTCCCAGGACGATCCCCACCGTGCGGACCAGCGATGCCAGCGCCAGGCAGCCGCCGGCAAGCCCGCAGGCCTGTACGGACGGTCTCGGTGCCCACAGGAGGGCCACCGCACCCGCGACGACCAGCGCCTCGAACAGCGTCTCCGCCATAACGAAGTGTTCGATGTTCACCTGGTAGGCGTCCAGCAGCACCGGTGCCGCCGCCAGCGCCGCCACCGGAGGGGCTATGCCCCAGTGCGTCACCAGCGCGTAGAGGCAGATGCCGAGCAGCACGCCCGTGGTGTGTTGGACGGCTGGCACCACCCACAACCGGTGGGTGACGGACAACGCGCGCAACAGCAGTGGATAGCCCGCCGGCCGGACCGGATCGGGCACCAGGGGCTGTGCGAGCCGAAGGTAGGCCAGGGAGTCCCCGGAGAACTCCAGCGCCGGGCGATAGGCGATCATGGCCAGCACCCGCAGGACGACGGCCATGACGACGAGGACCGTGATCGGAGCGTGCCCGCCGACCGTCAGCCGGCGGACGAGGCCGAGCCGCGGGGCAGCCGGCCGGAGCAAACGCAGCCGGCGTCGGTCCCGATCCAACCGGGGGCCTCCTGATCGCGCCACGTGCGGCCCGCTGGCAACGTGGCCGGGTACACATCCGTAAAGGGTCCCGGGAAAACGTACCGGAGGGATTTTCCGACCATCGGTCGGCGTCGTTATATCCGATATCTGTCACCGGATACTTCCGAGCTGGTGGTACGAGAGCGCCGGCAGCCGCAAATCGAGACGCAAAGCGAGCAAATGGAGACGCAAGGCATGATGCGCCGGCTACGGCGGTCGTGTTGTCACGGCTGTGTCCCAGTCGCCCTACTACCACCACCCCCAAGAGCGCAGGTCGATGTGACGTCCGTTACGCGGAGGCGTAATCTTCTGTGACTGTGCGAGGAACATCGGTTTCTGGAGATCCATCGACAACGACGTCGGCGAGTTCACAGGCACCCACCGAGGTCCGCCAAACCGGCAGGGGGAGCTGTCCTCATCAGCCGCCGTGTCCGTCCGCCACCAGTCCCGACCGGGACGCCGCGCGGGTGACAAACCGGCACTGTGATCAGGGCTGGAGCTTGCTGTGCAACGGTGTGATCCTTTTCGATGACACCGGGGAGATTCTGCCGACGGGAGGCACCATCGAGCCGCGGCGGGTACCCCCGGGGACGACGAGCATGATCGGGAGCAGCATGGTTGCCGTTCGGCAGTCGATGGCCCTGCCCATACCGCGAGTCCGGACCGCGTGACGAACCGGCCGGCACGACCCGGCGCCCAACGGCCACCCGGCCGAAGAGCGCGCGAAGATGTTTTTCGCGCGCTCGGAGAGGCCCAAGGGATCTACCCTCGCCGAAGAGCGTACGGAGATACTTTTTCCCGTGCTCCGAGGCTCCTCGAGGAACCTATCTGGCCGAAGAGCACGCGAGGATAGTTTTTGCGTGCTCGGCGGCGCAGATCCCTCGGTTACTTCGGGGATCTACGTTCCCGGGGCCTGGCGATGCCGGTTGCTGTCGTAGCGCTCCTGGAGCGGAACCAGCGTGTGTAGCGGTGCGGTCAGGCTCGCGACGGTGTCGGGGTCGAGGATGTCCTGGACGAGCAGGGCACACGCGAGGTCCGCGCAGAGCTCCATGACCCGCTGGTCGGTGCCGACGTCCACGGAATCGATCATTTTGTTGCAGGACGGGCACAGGCGCCAGAACCCCTCGGCGGCGCTGCGGCGCACCAGCGTCCACACCCGGCGGCGTCCCGTGCGTACGGCGCTGTTGAACGCGATCTGCATCGCGTCACGGTGGGCGATCTCGTCCCGGGTGAGCGCGGCTACCAACAGGCGATCGTATGTCCGCAGGCTGTCCGCGTCGTGACAGCGCCGTGCCAGCACCGGCAGCGCGGCGAGGACACGCTTGACCTCGGATCCGAACGGACCGAGATCCGGTTCGTGCCCTCGGCTGCGGGGGTAGACGGTGCGCCATGGCCGCAGCAGTGCCGCATACTCCGACCGGGTGAGAATTGGTTTGGCGTATGCGGCCGCGATCGAGTCACGAACCGCCTTGAGGGCGGTCGCGGTGACGCTTGGATCAACCGTCACGTAGTCGTCGATGCCTGCGAGGTCGTCGGCGTAGATGGCTGACAGGGCGTCGAATGCGGCGAGGACCTCGATGACGAGCGGCGCATCCGGTGACAGTGCCTTGTCCCGTGCGGCGGCAAGCTGTGGCGTGTTGCGCCAGACCGAGGCGAGTTGGTTGAGTTCGGCGTCACTGGTGTGCACCAGTTGGGCGAGGATCGCGAGGATACCACGGAGATTGGGATGATTCTCGAGTCTGTCGATCCGGCGGAAACGCAGAATCATGCCGGTTTCCCCAGCTTCGCGCGGGCCATGTCACGGCTTCGTATTCCGATGATAACGCCGAGTAGTATTCCTGTCCGTGGCGACCCTGACATCTTTCGTGCCGGGCTGTCGGCAGCCGTCACATCGCCTCCTCACGAGGCCCTCGCGTCGCGCCTGGGGCTGGTTGGCCAAAGGCCCCGTTCTTCCTGGACATCCGACTGGGGATCATAGTGGTCGGGACGAATAGGTTGGACCATGGTCTCGGCAGCATGTACGTCGGATGAACCCTACGGCAACTGGCGCACCGATAGTAGCCGCAACGATGGTAGCCGGAGGACGCAGGCGAGCGACAGGAAAGGGATACGAGCGACTGTGACCGATATCTCGGCGTTGCGGGGGGCGGGGATTGCCGTCAGACGTGCGGACAGCCGGACGGTGACCCGAAATCACTGGCTGGACTCCCGTCACTCGTTCGCGTTCGGTCGTCACTATGATCCTGCCAACACCCATTTCGGCTTGCTACTGGTCACCAACGACGACCATGTCGCGCCTGGTGGTGGCTTTGACACCCACTCGCACCGTGACATGGAGATCGTGACATGGGTTCTGGACGGTGAACTTCTGCACACCGATTCCACCGGCACCCGTGGCGTCATCCGACCCGGGATCGCCCAGCGTATGAGCGCTGGTACGGGGATCCTGCACACGGAGACGAATGCGGTGGCGTCCCCCGGCGCCGCAGACACACCCGACATAGCGGGATGTGGGTGTGCCCCCGGCGATCCGGGCACCGTCCACTTCATCCAGATGTGGGTGGTCCCCGATCTCGCGGGAATCACTTCTAGTTACGCCCAGATGGATGTAACGGATGCCCTCGCCAGTGGCGAGCTGGTGGCGGTCGCCGGTGGCGAGGGCTCGAATGCCGCCATCGACATCCAGCAGCGCAACGCGGTCCTGCACGCGGCGCGGCTGCCTACCTCCGGCCGGGTGCAACTGCCGTCCGCGCCATGGGTGCATCTGTTCGTCACGCGCGGCCGCGTCACGGTGGAAGGCGCAGGTGAACTCGGTACCGGGGATGCCGCCCGGATCAGGGGCTGCGACGGACTTTCCGTGGTCTCCGAGGCCGGGCCGGCGGAGATCCTGGTGTGGGAGATGCACGCCGCACTCGGGCGGTAGAGGGGCAGCCGATCCGGGAGGTCCGGGAGGCCCGGACCCCCGGGTCGTCGGAGCAGACGCGCTGGAAGCAGGCACGGCGGCGGGTGGCGACCCTGACGTCGCCACCCGCCGCCGCCTGCCGCTGTCGGGAGTTCTACACCTCTGTCAGAAGCTTTACCGCCAGAAGTTTTACGCCTCCCGCAGGTTGTACCGGCGGATCGCGTCCTCGACGACCGCTGCCTTGACCGCACCGTGGCGGGTCAATGCCTCCAGGGTCGCCACCGCGATCGACTGGGCGTCGACGTGGAAGTGGCGGCGCAGCGCCACCCGGGTGTCCGAGCGTCCGTACCCGTCGGTACCCAGGGAGGAGTAGTCTTGGGGGATCCAGCGTGAGATCTGGTCCGGTACCGCACGCATCCAGTCACTTACGGCAATCACCGGTCCGGGTGTTCCCTGCAGGATCCGGGTCACGTACGGCCGGCGCTCCACCGAATCCGGGTTCAACAGGTTGTGTTCCTCGCAGCTGAGCGCTTCACGGCGCAGCTCGTTCCAGGAGGTCACCGACCACACGTCCGCCTGCACGCCGAAGTCGCTCGCGAGCAGCTCCTGGGCTTCGAGCGCCCATCGCATCCCGGTACCGCTCGCCAGCAGCTGCGCGTGGTGCGGCTCGGTGTCCGAGCCGGTTTCGGCCGGTGACCGTACCGGCAGACCTGTCTCGGCGAACGGCCGGAACAAGTACATACCGGCGAGTATCTGCGCGGGATCGATCCCGGCGGGCTCGGCCGGCTGCGGGAACGGCTCGTTGTAGACGGTCAGATAGTAGAAGACGTTCTCGTTGCGTTCGCCGTACATACGGTCGAGGCCGTCCCGGACGATATGGGAGACCTCGAAGGCGAATGCCGGGTCATAGGCCACGCATGCCGGATTCGTCGAGGCGAGAAGCAGGGAATGGCCGTCCTGGTGCTGGAGTCCCTCACCATTGAGGGTCGTGCGGCCCGCGGTGGCGCCGAGCAGGAAGCCACGACCGAGCTGGTCGCCGAATGACCACATCTGGTCGCCGGTCCGCTGGAATCCGAACATCGAGTAGAACACGTACACCGGTATCATGTGTACGCCGTGGGTGGCATATGCGGTGCCCGCGGCGATGACTGATCCCATCGAACCGGCCTCGTTGATGCCCTCGTGCAGCATCTGGCCGGACTCGGACTCCTGGTAGGAAAGCAGGAGCTCACGGTCCACGGCCTCGTAACGCTGTCCGTGCGGCGAGTAGATCTTGGCGGTCGGGAACATGGCGTCCATGCCGAAGGTGCGTGCTTCGTCGGGAATGACCGGAACGAACCGGGAGCCTATTTCCTTCGTCTTTATCAGGTCCTTGAGAAGACGGACGAAGGCCATGGTGGTGGCCACCGGCTGCTTGCCCGAACCCCGACGCAGGTCCTCGAAGATTGACGCCGGTGGCTGCGGGAGGGGCCGGGCGCGGACGACCCTTCGTGGCAGCGTCCCGTCCAATGTGGCCCGACGTTCCCGCATGTACTGGATCTCTTCCGAATCCGGGCCGGGATGGAAGTAGGGCGGCAGGCCGCTCTCCAGTTCGGAGTCGGGAATCTCCAGGTAGAGCCGGTCGCGAAACTCCTTGAGATCGGCCTTGGAGAGCTTCTTCATCTGGTGCGTCGCGTTGCGCGCCTCAAAGTCCTTGCCCAGGGTCCAGCCCTTGATGGTGTGGGCGAGGATGACGGTGGGCTGACCGGCGTGCTCGGTCGCCGCCTTGTAGGCGGCGTACAGTTTGCGGTAGTCGTGCCCGCCGCGGGAGAGTTTGCGCAGATCGTCGTCAGAAAGATCCTTGACCATACGACGCAGTCGTGCGTCCGCGCCGAAGAAATGCTCACGAATATACGCGCCGGACGACGTCGTATAGGTTTGGAACTGGCCGTCCGGTGTCGTGTTCATCCGGTGGACGAGTACCCCGTCGGTGTCCTTGGCGAGCAGCGGGTCCCAGTCGCGGCCCCAGACCACCTTGATGACGTTCCAGCCGGCGCCGCGGAACAGCGACTCCAGCTCCTGCATGATTTTTCCGTTGCCGCGGACGGGCCCGTCGAGGCGCTGCAGGTTGCAGTTCACGACGAAGATGAGGTTGTCGAGCTCCTCCCGCGCGGCGATGCCGAGCGCGCCGATCGACTCGGGCTCGTCCATCTCGCCGTCACCCAGGAAGGCCCACACCCGGCTACCGGACGTGTCCTTGATCCGGCGGTTCAGCAGATAGCGGTTGAACCGGGCCTGGTAGATGGCGTGGATCGGCCCGAGGCCCATCGAGACGGTCGGGAACTCCCAGAAATCGGGCATGAGACGGGGATGTGGGTAGGAGGACAGCCCGCCGGGCTCGCCCTCCCGGCGGAACGCGTCGAGCTGGCCCGCGGTCAGCCGGCCCTCGAGAAAAGCACGAGCGTAGATACCCGGTGAGGCATGGCCCTGAATGAATATCTGATCGCCTGAATCGCAGCCGGGCCCGCCGGTCAGGTTGTCCTTGCCGCGGAAGAAGTGGTTGAATCCCACCTCGTAGAGAGCGGCACTGGAGGCGTATGTCGCAATATGTCCGCCGACACCGTATTCGGGTCGGTTTGCCCGGCTCACCATGATGGCCGCGTTCCAGCGGACATAGGCCCGGATGCGCCGTTCGATGTGCTCGTCCCCGGGGAACCACGGTTCCCGCTCCGGCGGGATGGTGTTGATGAAATCGGTGCTAGTGAGTCCGGGCACTCCGACGGCCTTCTCCCGGGCCCGTTCCAGCAGCTTCAACATGAGGAATCGGGCCCGGCCGCGGCCCTGCTCGTCGATCACCGCGTCCAGGGACTCCAGCCATTCGCCGGTTTCGGACGGGTCGATGTCCGGCAACTGGCTGGGAAGTCCGTCGGTGATGACCGAGAACCTCCTGCCGCTGTCCTTTGCCACGTGTTCTCCCTGACGTCACTTGGTCGTTGTTCACATGTTTCGTCGCGAGTGGGTCCCCTTCTATCGTGCTCTGCGCGGGGAGGCTCGTCACGCTTCCCGACGTTACTTGTGGCCTAGGCGGCCGAAGAGTACGCGATCATGATTTTTCTCGCCCGCCGGGAGGTCCCGAGGAACCTGGGCATGGGGTGGGCGGCCCTGGGCGGAAGCTGTCGCCGGCCCGCTGAACCCGGTTGCCGGGTTGTCAGGTTGACAGCGGCCGGGTTGTGAGCTGGCCGTGTTGCCGGCGTGGCTGAGGGCGGGCCGGGTGGCAGGTCCGGTGAAGCCGCGGCCCGACGCGGGACACCCGGCCGGGGAATAATGGCATTCGGGGAGAGGGCGGAGCATGGAGACGACCACGGTGTCCGTACACACCGGCGAGACCGAATGTGTTCGTGATCTCACCGGGCACGCCCGTCGATTCGTGGCGGGGCGCGGGAACGGGCTGCTGTCGGTGTTCGTCCCGCACGCGACCGCCGGGGTCGCCCTGCTCGAGCTCGGTTCGGGCAGTGATGCCGATCTGATTGCCACACTCGGTGAGTTGCTGCCGGCGGATGGTCGCTGGCGTCATGCCCACGGTTCGGCAGGCCACGGGCGGTCGCACGTCCTTCCGGCCCTGATCGCCCCGTCACTGACCGTGCCGGTCCTCGACGGTCGTCTGCTCCTCGGGACATGGCAGTCGATCGCACTCGTGGATCTCAACGTGGACAATCCCGAACGCACTGTTCGACTCTCGTTTCTGTCCGGATGAGCCGGTACGGGTGACACCTTTGTCCACAACTACCGGCGTGGCACTTGCGCTGCCCCGGGGTGCTCCGGTGGACTAGGTCCACGGTGGTGCGCGCAGCAGGCGGATCGAACAACCCGCCGTGCCGTACAGCCGGTACTCGCAGGCAGCGTGCCCGCGGGTAGCTGACATGAGTAGGAGGTTGTTGAGGGTGAGTCCGACCGCGGCGAACGCCGAGGGTCAGCGGCGTGCGGAACGTCTGGGCATTACGCCCGGGGTACTGGTTCAGTCGCTCAACGAAGATAACGACATCGCCCATGATCTTCTCGACGCTGTCACCTCGGCCAGCGGAACGGAACTCGTCCCGGAGGACTCCGACGATGTGGTCGACGTCGTGCTGCTGTGGTGGCGGGACGACGACGGCGACCTTGTCGAAGCACTCATCGACGCGCGCCGCCAGCTGTCGGAGTCCGGTGTGATCTGGCTGCTGACACCGAAGGCCGGCAGGGCGGGCCACGTGGAGCCCAGTGACGTTCTGGAGGCCGTGCCGGTTGTCGGTCTGGTGCAGACAAGCACCGTGAGCGTCGCCACGGAGTGGGCCGGCATGCGGCTTGCCGCACCCAAGTCCCAGCGGGTCCGGCACCGGTAGGCGCAAGGCGGGTTCCCATGGCCGCCGTGAGCCGCTCACCGCCGGCATCCCTCCTGGGATCTCGACGCCGGGTTCGCGGGCGTCGAGATCCCAGGTATGGACGCTGCCCGGTCGAGCAGGTGTCCGGTTCTCGTCTCGGGGAGGCTCGGTCAGGCGTACAGGGGTACTTGCTGTCCTTCCACCGCACCTGGATAGCGGTCCCAAATCTTGTTGATCTCGTACTGGAGATACAGCGCGCCACCGCCGACGAGCCAGATGACGAACGCGACGCCGGTGCTCAGTTCGGGTATGCCGGCCGCCCGCTGGGCTCGGCGCGCGCGGGCACCCAGCCGCCACACGGCCACGAACGGTGGCACGATCAGGAACGCTCCCAGCGTCACCGCGAGTACCGACAGGGCGGGGTTGACCTCGATCCGCCGGTCGTAGCCGTTGAGTTCCTTGTTGGTCTTGTAGATCCACACGATGCCGTAGATACCAAGGGTGATCAGAGGCAGACCGAGCCAGGACGCGAAGGGATTGCGCCGTCTGCCGCGAACGCCTGCGCCCACCGGTTGTGGATAACCGGCGGGAACGGGGGTGCCCGGCGTGGGGTATCCGCCCCCGAACCCGGGCTGACCCTGGTACCCGGGGCCGCTGTGGGGATCTCCGTACGGGGGCTGGCCGTACTGGCCCCCACCCTGGGTGCCGTATGGTTGCTGTCCGTAACCAGGCTGGCCGTACGGACCGAAATTCTGGTCGGTCACCGCGCTCCCTATGTTGTGTATACCGCTGTTTCGTACACCGCCGGCGGATGTGCCGGTCTTGGCTGATCAGAGTAGTTCCGGCAGGTCACCCCCGTCGTCGTGAGGACGCTCCCGCGCTGAGGGAATCCCCGTGCCCGGCTCTTCGGAACGTCCAACCCGGCCGGGGCGCCCCGTGCCGGGGGATGTCGAGTGTGAGGTCCGATCATGTCCGGCCGGATACCCCGACCTCATGTTCAGCCGGACCTCATGTTCAGCCGGATGCCCCGGTAAAGCAGGCGGGACCGAGGTGGCGGAGCTGCATCCGGGTCGGCCAGACGGGGCAAATGTTACCGGCCGGGACATCTGGACAGCAGTCCTCGGACACCTCGGTGCCGCACGATTGCCAGGACGCCACGGGTAAGAGCGCCCGGCACGCGCAACTGCCGGCACGAGAGAGCCTGATGCAGGCGTTGATCAGATGGCATGCTGGGAACGGGTGGCTAGCCGCCCCTTGTCCGAATACACGGTTGCCGTCGAGAGGATGTGCCAGTGGCCGTCGATGTGGGCAGCATTGCCCCCGACTTCACCCTGCGTGATCAGAACAACGAGGAGGTCACGCTTTCGGAGTTCCGTGGGCGTCGTAACGTCGTGCTCCTGTTCTACCCCCTCGCTTTCACCGGTATCTGCCAGGGTGAGCTCTGCGCGGTCCGCGACGAGCTCTCGTCGTTCCAGAACGACGACGTGCAGGTGCTCGCGGTCTCGGTCGACTCGCCCTACGCCCACAAGGTGTGGGCTGACCGCGAGGGGTACGACTTCCCGTTGCTGGCCGACTTCTGGCCGCACGGCGAGGTGGCACGCAGCTACGGCGTCTTCGAAGAGACCAAGGGCTTTGCGGTGCGGGCGACCTTCATCATCAACAAGGAGGGCGTCGTCCACTGGAAGGTCGTCAACAGCCCCGGTGAGGCTCGGGATCACGCCGATTATCTCAAGGCGCTCGCCGCGCTGTAGGCTGCGCCAGCCGTTTCACGTCCCATCAGGTTGTAAGATGCCGTGCTTTCGTTGTCACACCCGCCAGGCCGACCCCGCACGGGGAGCCAGCCCGTGGCGGCGGGCGGTCGTGTCGGGTGAGCAGGTTCTGTTCTGTCCGCAGTGCCAGCAGACAGTCGGCTGGTCGGAGGTTCTCGACCGCTGCGGCGGCTGCGGATCGACACACCTGGCCAAGGCCCTCGGCTCGATCTCGTGCAGGGACTGCGGCCGGGAGATCTCACCGGCCCCGCCCGGTCTCGATCTTCCGGCTCTCGGCTCGGCACTGTTGCCGGGGAATGCGCCCGCGCAGCCGGTGTCCGCATCCCCCGCACTGAGTGCCGAGGTCGAAGCTGCCCTCGCGCGGGTGCTGGGTCACAGCCTGAGGTGACCGATGACGTGAGCTGCTCGGCCCGCCCGACCGGCGGACGCGCCGAGCAGCTCACGTGAGAACCGGTGACGCACCTGGCGCGCAGTTCGGGCCGCACCCGTTCCCGACACTGGCTGCACCTGTTCCCACCATCGGTTTCCGCGACACCGGGTTCCCGCAACGGCGCGATGTTGCGTACGCTTACGAGCATCCCGGGCGCGTAGCTCAGCGGGAGAGCGCTCGCCTTACAAGCGAGTGGTCGCAGGTTCGATCCCTGCCGCGCCCACAATCCGCGACTGCGCGAACCGTTCGATCTTGAAGGACGTTGCCGGTTCGACGTGCGCGCTGTGACGTCGATGACGCGTGCCCGGTAGTTCTGCGGAGCCGTCATGCGGCTTTCGGTGGCCAGGACGGCGCGACGGCTTGAACCACCGGCATCGCAGCGTCCGACCGTGAGAATGGCCAGTCTTCAGACCAGGCCGCCGGCCGCGACGATCGACTGGCGGTTACCCACTGCGCACGGCCCCGACGAGGAAGACGATGATGTCGGCGATGTCGCGGGCCTCACCGACCTAG
>NZ_CAAAFR010000114.1:0-21865 GCF_900634745.1 Protofrankia symbiont of Coriaria ruscifolia | reverse complement strand
AAAACATCAGCCGGACCACCCAATGATCACGACTCGATACGCGCCCTAACGGGCGTCGTAGCCGGGCTTGCCCGCGGAATCGCCCGGGTAGAGCAAACGTGCCTGGGCGCGGTTCGCATCCCGGCGGAAGTTGGACTCATGCTCATAGTGATCGTCCAAATACCGTTCGTTCCACAGTCGCAATCGCTCTGCACCTTCCCGGCCGGTCCACAGGTTCTAAGCATTTCTCCAGCTGACGCACAGCACAGACCAGGATTATCCCGCCACGCTGGAAGCACAGGATCAGTCGATCTCGGGAAGAAGGGCACATGGCGGACTATCAGCAACACGGTCGAATGCCGACGTACGAGGGGCGTCCCCTGGCCCGGCCCGAGGAGGAGGTCGTCGACCAGGGGCTGGGCTTCGACGTCGGCACGCTGCTGAACCGGCGGCGGATGCTGACCTTCCTCGGCCTGGGTGCCGCGACGGCGGGCCTGGCGGCCTGCAGGACGACCGTGGCCGGATCCTCGGGGCCGTCCAGCTCGTCGGCCTCCGCGTCGACAAGCGGCGCGTCTAGGGAGATCCCCGAGGAGACGGCGGGCCCCTACCCGGGAGACGGCTCCAACGGCCCGGACGTGCTCGAGCAGAGCGGCATCGTCCGCAGTGACATCCGGTCCAGCTTCGGCGGAGCGACCGGCACAGCCGAGGGCGTTCCCATGACGCTGGAGCTGACCATCACCGACCTCGCGGGCGGCGAAGTCCCCTTCAAGGGAGTGGCCGTCTACGTGTGGCACTGCGACCGCGAAGGCCGCTACTCAATGTACTCCGACGACATCACCGACCAGAACTACCTGCGTGGCGTCCAGGTCACCGATGCCACCGGCACGGTGCGCTTCACCAGCATCTTCCCGGCCTGCTACTCCGGACGCTGGCCGCACGTCCACTTCGAGGTCTACCCCGAGCAGGCCAGCATCACCGACTCCACCCGTGCCATCGCCACGTCCCAGCTCGCGCTGCCGAAGAACGTCTGCGACCAGGTCTACGCGCAGCAGGGCTACGCGGCGTCGGTGACGAACCTGTCGCGGGTCAGCCTCGACAGCGACAACGTCTTCGGGGACGACAGTGCCGCCAGCCAGCTCGCCACCGTGACCGGCGACGTCTCCAGCGGCTGCAAGGTCTCCCTCGCCGTCGGCGTCGACACCACGACCCCCCATGGCGGCGGCCGGCTCTCCGGCACGCCCGGTGGCCAGCCGCCGTCCGGCGCCCCGTCCGGCGCACCTGGTGGCCGGCCTCCGGGCATGCCAAGCTGACCCACTCGACGAACCGGAAGGACATCTCAGGAGCCTCGGAGCCGCTGAGATCGGCCTGATCGTGCTCGCCGTCATGCTGTTGTTCGGCTACCGGAAACTGCCGGACGCCTCACGTTCGCTTGGGCGCTCCCTGCGGATCTTCAAGAGCGAGGTGGACGGGCTGCGCCACGAGACGCCTGTGACCTCGTCCTCACCAGCGGAAGACGTAGCCGCGCCGGGGCCTGTGCCACGTGCTCTCACGTTGGTCGACTGATACGGCAGGTTCAAGCTGCTGTCCCGACCAGGACTGACCCGAAAAATAACGTGACCGGCGCGCTCATGCGGGGACTACTGGCCGCATCCGCCCCGCTGCGCGGCCGGGCCACCACCGAGCTGATGCTCCACCCGTTCGACTTCCGCGACACCGCCGGCCTGTGGGGCCTGGCCGGGCAGCCCGACGTTGCCATGCGTGTCCACGCCTTGGTCGGCGGCACTCCCGCGTACCGGGACTTCTGCGCGCGGGACACGCCCGGCAACGTCGACGACGTCGACCCCTGGGTGCTGCGCCGCCTGCTCAACCCCGCCGGCGCGATGTTCCGCGAAGGGCGGGTGCTCCTCGCCGAGGAGCCTGGTATCACCAGCCCAGCGCCGTACTACGCCGTGCTCGCCGCCATCGCCCGCGGACGCACCCGACGCGGGGAGATCGCGAACGAACTCGGCCGGGACACCGGCGGCATCCACCACACCCTGGCCGTGCTCACCGACGCGCACCTGGTCACCCCCCACGAGGACGCCTTCCACGCCCGCCGGACGAGCTTCACCCTCGCCGAACCGGTGCTGCGCCTGCACCAGCTGGTGATCCGGCCCCAGGAGACCCGGCTGTCGCTGCGCCGCGGCGCCGAGATCTGGGCCGAACTCGCCGACACCGTCTCCGCCCGCATCTACGGACCGCACTTCGAAAACGTCGCCCGCACCTGGTCACTAGCCTACGCGTCCGCGGAAACCCTCGGCGGACGGGCCAGCCGGGTCCAGCCGGCGGCCATCCGGTGCCCCGACAGCGCATGCCCGGCCCGCGACCACGAGATCGACACGGTCGCCATCGAAGCCAGGCCGAACGAACCAGACCGGACCGGGTGCTGGCCATCGGCAAGGCGAAGTGGCGGACCACCCCCATCGACGTCGACGAGCTGGCCCGCCTACGGCACGTCCGCTCGCCGCTGCCCGGCTCACCTGACGACATGAGACTCCTACTGTTCTCCCGCGCCGGTTTCACCGCCGCCCTCATCGCGGAAGCCACAGCCTCCCGCGATGTCGAACTGGTCGACCTCGACCGCCTCTACACCGGCTCCTGGGAGGGCGACTGTGGAACACGACAGGTTGGACGGCCCGTTGGCCCGCCGCCGCGGGAACCGTGCGCCGGAACGAAGGCGGGCGGCAACCGGAGGTTCGCCCCGCGAACGAGGTCATGCCATCCATGGTGGGCAACGCCGCGTTCAGCCGGCTCGTACGCGACATCCGGGCGGCGAGTGCGTTCCGCGGAACACCGGGCCCGGTCACGGCCAGCGGCGCGGCGCTGTTGCCCGGTTCCCTGCGATCGCAGGGAACCGGGCCGCTGGACCCGGAGATCGCCGATGCCATCCAGGCCCGCCGGGGCGGGAGATCGCCGTTGTCGGAGCCGGTGCGGGCCGAGATGGAAGGGCACCTTGGAGCCGGCCTGTCGGCGGTGCGGGTGCACACCGACGGTGCGGCGGCGACGTTGAACCGGGCCGTGCAGGCCGAGGCGTTCACCACCGGCACGACCGGACGGTCTTTCACGGCAGCGCGACACGTAAGCCAGCGCTGACACGCCGCATCGTGTCCGGGCTGAGCGCACCCATGAGGTGGGAAAGTTCCTCCCGGTACAACGGAACAAGATCGTCACACAGTACGAACCCTACAAGCGGATCGGCTGCCGAGAGCGAGACGACTGTGTCGAGATGAACGTTCTTCCCGGTCGTCGTGACTCGGGCGGCAATGATCGAGTCAAGGTTACGGTTGCGGACGTTGTTCGACACCACCACCCATGGCTTGAGTCCGTGACCAAGATCTACCCGATACACATGGCCGCGTAGAGGCGGATTCACTCCGCTGGCAACCGGGACACATGCCATTCGCGGGCAACCCGGGACTCCGCATGATCGGTCTCGGTCGCTGTCGCGGCAAGGGCACGGTAACCAGCCTCCAGGCGCGCCTCACGAAGCGATGCGAGCCCGACCTTGATGAGCGCGCGCAGCACCGCGGACTCGGACGATCGACTGAGAGTCACCCCGTGCGCTTGCGCCCATCCAGCCAGGGTTTCGCGCATCTCGTCCGACGGCTCCGTCAGCTCAGCGAGAGCAGCCTGCTCCTCGTCATCAAGCACAACACTCTTCCGCACAGTCATGCTGCACATTATGACGCATGGATCTGCTGCATGGCAGATCCATGGACGACATCCACCAGGTCGATGACGTACAGGTCGACGCCGAGCAATCCGGCTACGACTTCGGCCACCATGGTCTTGCCGGTGCCGGACTCCCCGGCGAACAGCGCGGTCACGCCCTCCCCACGGCCTCCGCCGCGGCGCAGACCCCACTCGTCCAGTACCGTGTCGCGATGGGCGGCCCGGCCGGCGAGGTGACGCAGCGCAATGCCCGTCCGGACGGGAAGGAAGAGATCGTCCCAGGTCACCGACGGCCGCACCCGGCGTGCGAGCCGTTCCAGACCGGTGGCGTTCTGCGCCCGGGCCGCGGCGGCGAGATGCTCCATGCCGATCCCGCTGCTGATCCCGCTGCCGGCAGCCGCGGGCAGATCGTCACTGTCGTCCCCGCCATCCTCGCCGTTCCCTTCCTGTTGCACCCCGTCCTGTTCGTGCACGGTCGGTCAGAGCAGACCCTGACGTAGCGCGTAGGCGACCGCGCGGGAACGGTTGCGCAGGCCGTACCGGCGGGTGACGTCCTGAAGAACGTTCTTGACAGTGCGTTCCGAGTAGGAGAGCCGACGGCCGATCTCCCGGGTGTCGCACCCCTCGCTGACCAGCCGAAGCACCGCCCGCTCCCGTTCGGACATACCCGACGTCGACGCTGACCAGCGCAGCGTCAATCGTCCTGGTGTCGGTCGTCCCGTTGTCGATCGTCGCGTTGTTGCCGCGGGACGCCTCCAGGCCCCCGTCCGTGGCCGGGCCCGTGGCTGTGGCCGGACCCGTGGCTGTGGCCGGACCCGTGGCTGTGGCCGGACCTGGACCCCTCATACCTGCTGTCCGGCGCGCGGCTCGCGGCGGCTCACGAGCGGCGGATCGACGATGACGAACGGCTCACCCCTGATGATCTGCTCGAGCAGTTCCTGACCGCGTCCACTGAGCGAGAACGTGCTACGGAACAGTGGAACGACGATCTGGTGCTGGCGAGTTGTTCCGACGGCTAGTGTCATATCTGGATCACGGAAAGCGGTGTGCTGCACCATTCGTTCCGCGCCCACGAGGAGTGGGCCTAGACCGCGTACTTCAGTGATGACGGCGGCTCCATCCTGACCGCATCGGCTGATCGCACCGCACGACTGTGGAGCTATCAGGACGATCCTGACCCGGATGCGGTGGATGCTCCGCGAACCGAGCTGCTGATCGCTCTCCCCCACGGCTCCTCCGTCACGCACGCTGTGTTTTCCGGCGACTGGGTGGTCACCGGTGCGGCAGACGGATCGATCACCCGATGGAAGCGGGACTCACGAGGGTCGCACCAGGTGCTGACCGCCCACGCTCGTCTCGTGGAGGTAATCTCGACCACTCTGTAGCCTCATGGCGACCGGAAGCGATGACGGGGACGTCCTGCTCTGGCAGCCCGATCAGGCTCCGCCGCAGACGGCACTGTGGTGGTCCCGGTTTACGGCGGCGATGCAGGCATCGTCCACAGGCGCTGCCCTGGGCGCGATCCGCGCCGACGACGATGTCGTGGCCTGGGGTGGAGCTGCGACGAGGGTGAAATCAGCCTGGTCCACGAGGTGCCCGGCTTCTCCCGACCCAGGTGTGTCGACGTCGATCCCGTCCGGGGCCGCATCGCCGTGGGCGACGCGTCAGGCGTCATGTGGCTGTGGGAAACCGGATGGGCGAAACCACGTCGGATCGCGTCCCGTCCACGCGGGGTGGAGCCCGAAGAAGCACGAACGGCGCAGCGGTGCCTCCTGTCGCCGGACGGTCAGCAGGTGGCACTCGTGTCAGATTATATGATCTTCTTGCGTAATCTGCGGACCGGACATCTGATCCGGCGGACAGGTGGGCGCGAGCGTCTTGAGCATCTTATTGTGGCGGCGTCCGACCGTCCCGACGGGCACCTGATCGTCCTTACCGCGAACACCACGGTTGTCAGGTACGACGGCCGCGGTCGGGAGCGGTCGCGGCGGCGGCTTTCTCCGACGACATCCCTTTGCTTGAAAGGAGCGGTTTCGCGGGACGGCAGCCGGGTCGCGATCAGGCTCGATGCCGATCGAGATATCCCCGATGTCGCCGGCTATGTCAAAGTCTTCGATGTCGAGTCCGGAGCCGAGATCTTCTCGCCGCCGGCATCCCTCAGCGCGCGGGCACGGCATACGCCCGGCTGCTGCCGGTCCTATAGCCCCCGGGGGGGCGAGTTCCCGTTCCGGAGCGTTCGATGAGTTCTATGACGACTCGTCGCATTGGGCGGGTGTAATGCCAGCGGCGTGGCTTCCTCGCAGGCGAGGAGACCTCAACCGAACGCAACTATGATGTTGCGTTCAGAATAGTAGGAAGTAATAGTATGATGAGCTACCGAAAATGATGAGAGGGAAACATCTATGTCAGCGACGCCCGAAACGACTGTGGTCAGGGTGCCCAAGGCTGGCGAAATGGTTGCCGCCCGGCTTCGCCGACAGATCGTGACCGGCCAACTGCACGAAGGCGACCTACTCCCCTCCGAACCGGTCCTGATGGAGCAGTTCGGAGTGTCCCGGCCAACCCTGCGTGAAGCGTTCCGCATCCTGGAATCCGAGCAGATCATCCACGTCCGTCGCGGTGCCCATGGCGGCGCCCAGGTGCTCCTGCCCGACACCGCGGCCGCCAGCCGCTACGCCGGCACACTCCTGCAATATCGGGGAACGACCCTCGCCGACGTGTACGAAGCACGCTCCCACCTGGAGTCGGCAGCCGTGGCCATGCTCGCCCGGGAGCGCTCCGCGGCCAACCTCCGCAGACTCAACCACATGCTCGCCGAGGGCGAAGCCCTGCTCGACGACCCCGTCACCTTCGCCGAGAAGCACGACCTGGAATTCCACCGGCTCCTGATGGAGCTCTCCGAGAACCAGACCATGATGATGTTCCTGGACATCCTGTTCTCGATCATCGAGAGCCACAACGAGAAATTCATCCGCGAACACCGCGGCAGGCCGTTCGACACGTCCAACGTAGCCGCAGCGCACAACGCCCACGTCAAACTGGTCGAGCTCATCCGGCAGAAAGACGCCGACGAGGCGGTCGCCTTCTGGCGCGAACACCTCACCCAGATCACCAAGTTCATGGTCCAGGATTCCGGCGAAACCATCCTGGACGTACTGTCCTAGCGAGGCCTGGTTAGGCGGGGTAGTAACGGCGTGTTGACACCCGCGCGGAGCTGAGTGCGATGACGCCGAATCAACTCGCGGACGCCCGGAAGCGGTCGGCGGCGTTCGCCGCGGAGATGTTCGGGCTAATCGGATCGGAATACCGACTCGGACGCGTCCCACCGGTTCATCGGCCGATCCCCGTAAAAGATCGGCCGTGTGACAGGTCGAGATGATATCAGGACGGTCGCGTGGCGAGGAAGACTGTTATCCCGTCCGCAATGCCCTGTGCGGAACGTTGGCGCCACGCGGCGTCGGAGACCCGGGTGGCGTCGATGGGATTGCGCATGTTGGCGCATTCGATGAATACCTTGGGAATCCGGGAGAGATTCAAGCCACCCAGGTCCGTACGGAACGACAGGCCCGCGTGCGCGATGTAATCGGCCCGCGCTTCGCCGGTGTTCTGCTCGAAAGAGGCACCCACCGCGTCCGCGAGCTGAGCTGACGGAGCAAGAATCGAGGCGTTGCCGCTGTCCGGGCTCAGACTCGGAGCGATGACGTGGAATCCGGTACCGTTTGCCGGCCCACCGTCGGCGTGCACGGACACGGCGGCATCCGCGTGCGCGTCGTTGCCGATACGGGCCCGCTCGTCAATGCACGGACCGACTCCGTTGTCATCCGTCCTGGTCAGGACAACGGTGGCACCCCGTCCACGCAGCAGCACGGCCGCCCGGTTGACCACGTCGAAAGTGAACGCATGTTCGGGATATCCGGCGTTGGTCTGCGAACCGACCGTGTCGCATTCCTTCTCGATACCACCGGCGAGAACCTTGCGACCGATCATCGCGGACGCCTTCGCGTTACCCCCGTTGTGGCCGGGGTCGAGAAGGACGGTGCGTCCGCGCAGAGAGTCCGGCCGGAACGACTGCGTCGGTCCGGCCGCGGCCGGACCCTCGGCCAGCCGGGACGACGGCCCATACGGCCGGGACGGATCGGAGCGCACCGCATGGACCGCAAAGGCCACGATCGCGACCAGCACAACAACAACGAAGGCCGACATGAGCGCTCGCCACCGAACCGGCATCTACCGTTGTCCCGCCTCGGGTGAGGGGACACCGGCGGCGGAATCAGGCCTCATTCCCTGCCGCTTTCGTGTTCCCCGCCGTATTCCCCGCCGCTTTCGTCATCGCCGTCACCCACCGGTGCTGTGACAAAGTCGATGAGGCGTTCGACCGCGCCGAGCAGACCGACTTCGATGTCAGTATAGGAATGCACACTGCTGAGAACCCGGCGCCACATGTCGGCGGGTTCGGCGACTCCCAGCGCACGGCACACGCCCTCCTTCCACGGCTGGTCCCGGGGCACCTGCGGCCAGGCCGCGATCCCCACGGACGCGGGCTTGACCGCCTGCCAGATGTCCACATACGGATGCCCGGTAACGAGTACGTACGGCGACGTCACGGACGCGGCGATGCGGCTCTCCTTGGAACCGGCAACCAGGTGGTCGACGAGCACACCGAGACTGCGCCGCGGCCCGGGCCGGAAGGAGGCGACAAGCGCGGGCAGGTCGTCGACACCGTCGAGGCTTTCCACGACCACCCCCTCCACCCGAAGGTCGTCACCCCAGACGCGTTCGACGAGCGCGGCGTCGTGCAGCCCTTCCACGTAGATCCGGCTCGCCCGCGCGACCCGGGCCGGCTGCCCGCGCACGGCAATGGACCCGGACGCCGTGCGGGCCGGGGCCGCCGGCACCGAGCGCTGCGGCCGGATCAGCGTCACCGTCCGCCCGTCCAGTAGGAATGCTCCCGTGGCGAGCGGGAAGGCCCGGCGTCGGCCGTGACGATCCTCCAGCACGACCCCACCCGCCTCGACCTCGACCACCGCCCCGCAGAAGCCGGTCGCGGCGTCCTCGACAACCAGGTCGGGCTCGGCCTCGACCGTCGGCGGCGAGGCGGGCCGGACGCGTCTGCCCTGCGCCAGCACGTCAGGCCCGTAGTCTCTGCTGCGCACTCGAACTACTGTAGTAGGGAAGTACGACAACTTCGCATCAGCTTTGAATCGGTGCAAATGTGGACATCGCGGGCGCACGCGGCACACATACCGCGCGGATCCGGCATCCAACCGGATGGAGTCCGGGTTCCTCGGCAAGAGCCCTGAACTCCTCGGCAGGCGTGAGGTGGGCAGAATCGACCCATGACCGACGGATACGGGCCGGGCGTCGCGCTCCTGGTGATCGACATTCAGAACGACTTCGCCTCGCCGACCGGAAGCCTGTACGTGGCCGGCGGCGAGGATATCGTCCCGGCTGTCAACGACGAGATCGAACGGGCCGTGGCAGCGGGTTCACCGGTTGTCTACACGCAGGACTGGCATCCACCGACCACTGCGCACTTCTCCACCAGCGGTGGCATATGGCCGCCGCACTGCGTGCGGGAGACCGTCGGCGCGCAGCTGCATCCGGCCCTGCGGGTCGACGGGACGATCGTGCGGAAGGGAACAGGCGGTGAGGACGGCTATTCCGGATTCACCGTGCGGGACCCGCTCACCGACACCGATCAGGCAACCGGACTGGTCGACGTCCTCGCCACCCATGGGATCCGCACGATCGTCGTGGTCGGCCTCGCCGGGGACCACTGCGTGAAAGCGACGGCGCTGGACGGCCGGGCGCTGGGCTTCGATGTGGTGGTCCCCCTCGCCCTGACCCGCTTCGTCACCCTCCGGCCCGGAGACGACGATCGGGCCGTCGCGCAGATGCGGGAGGTGGGGGTCACGGTACTCACCTGAACCTGCCTGATGGTCGTACCAACGGTCGCGGCCGGTCGTTTCCATCAGGCAGACTCGTCCAGACGGGCTTGTCACGCTCTTCGCTGCGGCGGAGACCGGCATCCGGATACCCGGCACCTGCCTCCGACGCCGCCGACGATCCACCGGCCAGTCCTACGCCGCGCAGTCCGCGCAGATCATCCGCCGGCTGTCAGCGAGTTGGCTGCGGTGGTGGACCAGGAAGCAGCTCTTGCAGGTGAACTCGTCTGCCTGCCGTGGCAGTACCCTGATCGTGAGTTCCTCTCCGGACAGGTCCGCGCCGGACAGGTCGAGCTCGGCCTCGAACGGGTCGACATCGTCCCCGAGGTCGGCCGCCGCATCCGCCCGTCGTGCCTTGAGCGCCTCCAGGCTCTGTTCGGAGACCTCCTCGGCATCGCTGGTTCGGGGGGTGTCGTAATCGGTGGCCACTGAAATACTCCCATGAATATTAAGTGCGCTCCTCGTGCCCCACCCACAACGCACGACCGGTGAGGTATGTGCCCGCCCGGACGATCCCGAATAGATGTGGCCTTCACCACACCCGCTGCGCTCCCGCGTTCCAGGTGTCACCGGATGCCGGCAGCCAGGCGCCGGCCGGAGTGCCTGGAAGTGTCTGGCGGTCCAGGTCCTCCGGCAACTCACCAGGAGCAGGGTGACCCAGTCCGGACCTCCCCGCCTCTGGACGCCCGGCCACCAGAAGACCACCAGTGAGCCAGCCCGCCGGCCCGCGCGGTCAAGCCGATCCAGCCCCGGTCAGCCGTCCGGTCCGCGCCGGTCAGCCGGTCCGTCGCAGCCAGGTGACGGGTGCCCCGTGGGCTCCCTGGCGCAGCGGCTCCAGGACATCGTCCCACGCGGTGCCGAGAAGGCGGTGCAGGCCCCTGGCAAGGGTCTCGCGTCCTTCTCCCCGGTCGATGAGGGCGCGCAGGGCCGCCTCCCCCACGACCACGTCCCCGTTCGCGGCGATCGACGCGCGGTGCAGGCCGAGTTCGGGGGTGTGGGAGTAGCGCTCCGAATCGCAACCCGGCGAGGGCCCTTCGACCACATCGAAGGAAACCGGGCCGAGGCGGCGCAGCTGCCCCGCCAGCCGGCCGGCTGTCCCGCAGGGGGCACGCCACTCCAGGCCCGCGTAGAACGACCCCGGAGAGCTGGGCTGCTCGGTCCAGGTCAGGGACACCGGCGAGGAGAGCACGGCGGACACGGCAAACTCCAGGTGCGGGCAGAGCGGCGGCGGGCAGGCCAGAACGGCGAGCATGCCGGGGACCCTGAAGGACACCGAACCCGAAACAAGATCACGTGTTGATGACATTGCAACCACGCAGGACCTCCGTCAACGAGTTACGCCTTCCCCTGCGACCTCGTCTCACGATCGTCCGTGCCATGCGGTACCGATGGTGCCATGGGCCGCCGGCAGCTGCCATACCCACCCCCGTCTGACAGATCCGATTCATCATTTGATAGCTGGATGATTCATGACAGGCAGCGACCCGTCCCCGCCCTCCCAGCAGCCACGCCCGAGGGCCACGGGGGCCCGTGCCGAAGCGCCCCTGGACCGCGCCGAGGTGCCCGGCGCAGGTGCCAGGGCCGAGCTCGTACCGGACAGGTCGGCGAGGTCCACCACGGGGACCATGAGTACCCACTTGGTGAACATCGCCCACAGCACGGATGGTGATCAACAATTTGTGATCAACGACGCGGACGGCGGGTTGCACACGCAGCCGCCTGACGGTGTGCTCAAGTCAGTCCACCCGTAGCCGCCGCCCTACCGGCCAAAGGCATCGCGATCATGCTTCTTTCGCGCTGCCGGAGGGCCAGGTCCCGGGGTCGCCGAGGGCCAAAAGCAGCGCGATCATGTCTTTCCCGCACCCGACTCCCAGGTCACCGAGACGATCGATCCGAAGCAACCGGAATCCATCAACCCGGAGTCACCCGACCCGTCGGCGTTCATCCGTGCCCGCACCGGTCGTCGATGCTTCCCCAACCCCGTAGGCTCCGTGCGTATGTTGCAAGTCTGGCCAGGCAGCCCCTATCCGCTCGGTGCCACCTACGATGGCACCGGCACCAATTTCGCGATCTTCTCCGAGGTTGCCGAGAAGGTCGAGCTGTGCCTGTTCGACGAGGACAACACCGAGACCCGGGTCGAGTTGAAGGAAGCCGACGCCTTCGTCTACCACGGCTTCCTGCCGAGCATCGGCCCCGGCCAGCGATACGGGTATCGGATCCACGGCCCCCACGAACCCGCCAAGGGGCTGCGGTGCAATCCGTCCAAGCTTCTTCTGGACCCGTATGCGAAGGCGGTCGACGGCGAGATCGACTGGGACCAGTCGGTCTTCGGCTACAACTTCGGCGACCCCGACAGCATGAACACCGAGGATTCCGCGTCCCGGGTGATGAAGTCGGTGGTCATCAGCCCGTTCTTCGACTGGAACGGCGACCGCCCGCCGCGCACCCCGTACAACGAGACGGTCATCTACGAGGCGCATGTCCGCGGTCTGACGATCGCCCACCCCGGGCTTCCGCCGGAGTACCGGGGCACCTACGCCGGTGTAGCGCATCCGGTGATGGTCGACCATTACCATAAACTCGGCGTGACCGCTGTGGAGCTCATGCCCGTCCACCAGTTCGTGCAGGACGAGCACCTGGTCCGTCGTGGGCTGCGCAACTACTGGGGTTACAACTCACTGGCGTTCCTGGCCCCGCACAACGCCTATGCGGTCACCACCCGCGCGGGCCAGCAGGTCCAGGAGTTCAAGCTGATGGTGAAGGACCTGCACGACGCCGGCATCGAGGTGATCCTCGACGTCGTGTACAACCACACGGCCGAGGGCAACCACATGGGTCCGGTGCTGTGTTTCCGCGGCATCGACAACGCCGCCTACTACCGGCTCATCGAGGACGACCCGCGTTACTACATGGACTACACCGGTACCGGAAACAGCATGCGGGTGCGCCACCCGCACGTCCTCCAGCTCATCATGGACTCGCTGCGTTACTGGGTGACCGATATGCACGTCGACGGATTCCGGTTTGACCTGGCCGCGACCCTGGCACGGGAGTTCTACGAGGTCGACCGGCTGTCGTCCTTCTTCGACCTCGTCCAGCAGGATCCGGTGGTCTCGCAGGTCAAGCTGATCGCCGAGCCGTGGGACCTCGGCGCCGGCGGGTACCAGGTCGGCAACTTCCCGCCGCTGTGGACCGAGTGGAATGGCAAGTACCGTGACACCGTGCGGGATTTCTGGCGCGGCCAGGACGAGGGCGTCGCCGAGTTCGCCTCCCGGCTGACCGGCTCGAGCGATCTCTACGAGTCCGATGGACGCCGGCCATCGGCGTCCATCAACTTCGTCACCGCCCACGACGGGTTCACCCTGAACGACCTGGTCTCGTACAACAGCAAGCACAACGAGGACAACGGCGAGGACAGCCGGGACGGATCGGACGACAACCGGTCGTGGAACTGCGGCGCGGAAGGACCGACGGACGATCCTGAGGTGCTCGCGCTGCGCAGGACCCAGATGAGGAACTTCCTTACCACCCTCTTCCTGTCCCAGGGTGTCCCCATGCTCCTTGCCGGCGACGAGATGGGGCACACCCAACGAGGCAACAACAACGGGTACTGCCAGGACAACGAAACCTCCTGGTTGGACTGGTCCCTGGCGGAACGCAACGCAGACCTTGTGGAGTTCACCGCGCTCGTCTGTTCCCTGCGCAGGGAACATCCGGTGTTCCGTCGCCGGAGGTTCTTCCGGGGTGACCCGATTCACGGCTCGGACAGTGCCGCGGGCGACCCTGACGGCAAGCCCGAGGGCGGCTCCGACGGCGGGCAGGCCCTCAAGGACATCGTCTGGCTACGACCGGACGGCACCGAGATGTCGGATGCCGACTGGGAGTTCGGCCCGGCCCGCTCCTTCGGGATGTTCCTCAACGGGCATGGCATCCCCGACCCCAACCAACGCGGCGAGAACGTCGCCGACCAGTCCTTCCTGCTCTTCTTCAACGCCCACTTCGAACCGCTGAGCTTTCGCGTCCCCACGGAGAACTTCGGCACCAGTTGGGAAATCGTCGTTGACACCCGCGCACCCGCCTCGGCGGAGCCGGCGGTCGTCAATGCCGGCGAGACCGGGGAAACCGGCGAGAGCCCCCGGTCCGACCCGCGCCTGACCGGCCGGATCGTGAAAGCCGACGACCCGATCGAGACCGACGCCCGCTCGACACTTGTGCTGCGCTGTGCCGACTGATCCGCGGGGCGGTGCCGGCGTCGCCGACGGTCCGGGCGGGCTCGGTGCCGGCAGCGAGCCCACCCGGGCCGTCCCCACCTCGACCTACCGGCTGCAGCTGAGCATGGAGTTCTCCTTCACCGACGCGGCCGTCATCGTGCCGTACCTGGCCGCGCTCGGTGTCACCCATCTGTACTGCTCACCCATCCTGGAGGCGGTCGACGGCTCGACCCACGGCTACGACGTGGTCAGCCACGACCAGATCAACCCCGAGCTCGGCGGACAGGCCGGGTTCCGGCGGCTGGTGACCGCGTGCCGCAAGGCGGGCCTCGGGCTGGTGGTGGACCTGGTTCCCAACCACATGGCGGTGGCCGCGCCCGAGTCGGCCAACACGGCCTGGTGGTCGGTGCTGCGCGAGGGCGCCGAGTCCCCATACGCGTCCTGGTTCGACATCGACTGGAACTCCCCGGAAAATCCCGGAAAGATCGTCATTCCGATTCTCGGGGACGCTTTAGGTACCTGCCTCGCCCGTGGCGACATCCGGCTGGCGACCGACGAGGACGACGCATGGGTGGTCGTCTACCACGACCACGTGCTGCCCGTCGCCGACGGAACCGTCGACCCCGACGACGTGGCCGCCACGCTCGAACATCAGCATTACCGGTTGTGCTTCTGGCGCGTCGCGGGCACCGAGCTGAACTACCGGCGCTTCTTCGACATCACCACCCTCGCCGGTCTGCGCCAGGAGGACCCGGACGTCTTCGCCGCCACACACCGCCTGATCCTCGACCAGATCCGTGCCGGCGCGATCGACGGCCTGCGGATCGACCACCCGGACGGCCTCGCCGACCCCGAGGAGTATCTGCGCCGGCTGTCCGAGGCCACCGAAGGCGCATGGACGGTCGTGGAGAAAATCCTGGAACCCGGCGAGACGCTGCCCGACACCTGGGCATGTGCCGGCACGACCGGCTACGACGCGCTGAACCGGCTCACCCGGCTGTTCATCGACCCGGCCGCGGCCAGGTCCTTCACCACCCTCTACACCGAGGTGACCGGCGCCGCGGCCGACTTCACCGCGGTCGGCCGCAGGGCCAAACTCGACGTGCTTGCCGGCGCCCTGCATCCCGACCTGGACAGGCTCACCGCCCTCGCGCTGGTCGAGGCCCGGGGGCGGCGCGCGGACCTCACCCGCGTCGGCCTGCACGAGGCCCTTGGCGAGGTGCTGGCCGCCTTCCCGGTCTACCGCGCCTACGTCCGGCCGGGCGCCGCGGCAACCCTGGAGGCCCGAGGGCACATCGTCAGGGCGTGCGAACACGCCCGGGAATCACTGCCCCTGCGCGCGGGCGAGATCGACCTCATCGAGGATCTGGCCCTGGCCGGCCCGCCCGAGTTCGTCGTCCGCTTCCAGCAGACCGCCGGGCCCGTCATGGCCAAGGGCGTCGAGGACACCGCCTTCTACCGGTACGGCCGGATGATCGCCCTGAACGAGGTCGGCGGCTCCCCCGGGGTCTTCCCGGGCTTCCCCGCCGGGCATCCGCACAGCGCGGTACACGAGTTCCACGAGGCCAACAGCACCATCCAGCGGACCTGGCCGCTGACGATGACCACCCTGTCGACGCATGACACCAAAAGGTCCGAGGACGTGCGCGCCAGGCTCGCCGTGCTGACCGAGGACCCCGACGGCTGGGGTGAGATAGTACGGCGCCTGATCACCCTCGGCGAGCGGCACACCGACACCGAACACGGCTGGCCGGACCGGGGGACGAGCTACCTGCTGGCCCAGACTCTGGTCGGGGCGTGGCCGCTGCCGGCCGAGCGGACCCGGCAGTACATGCTCAAGGCCGCCCGCGAAGCAAAGATCCACACGTCGTGGACCGACCCGAACACCGGATACGAGTCGGCGCTGGCAAACTACATCGACGCGGTCCTCGACGATCGGGACTACGTCACGACGCTGGAAACCTACGTCGCGACCCTGGTGGAGCTCGGACGCCAGAACTCCCTGACCCAGAAGCTGCTCCAACTCGTCTCCCCCGGTGTGCCCGACGTCTACCAGGGCCAGGAGCTGTGGGACGCCTCCCTGGTCGACCCGGACAACCGACGGCCGGTCAACTTCGGCGAGCGGGCGAAGCTCCTCACCGATCTCGGCCCCGAACCCGCAACGCGCAGACCACCGCCGCTCGACGACACCGGAGCGGCGAAACTGCTCGTCGTCGCCCGCGCCTTACGCCTGCGCCGGGAACACCCGCAGTGGTTCGGCACGCAGGCCTCCTACCGGCCGCTGTGGGCGTCCGGTTCGGCAGCCGACCACGTGGTCGCGTTCACCCGCTCGGGGTCGGTGGTGGCCGTGACGCCGCGCCTGGTCCTGGGGCTGCGCCGCGGCGGCGGCTGGCGGGACACCACCCTCCCACTGCCCGAGGGCCGCTGGACGGACCTGTTCACCGGCCGCCGGCACGACGGCGGTGTCGCCTACCTCCTGCGCCTGCTGCGAGACTTCCCCGTCAGCCTCCTCGTCCGCACCCAGTAACCGTTGCGTCCCGGTGAGTTTTGGCGCTCACCGGTCACGCTGCCGTCCCTTGCGGGGCGGCGGTCCCGGCTGGGCCGGGTTCCCGTTTCACAGCCACCAGCCCCGCATGCGGGGTCTTACGGTCGGCTCCACGGGCGTTTTGTGTCTCCGACCCACTGCCGGCGCCGAGGTCGACGACGGTGGGGCGCAGGTAGCCGCCTGGCGGTCCTCATCGCCCCTACGAGGGATTGAAACCAGGAGGAATTCGGCCATCTCCACCAGGGCGGCTGTCCCCTCATCACGCCCCTACGAAGGGCGTCTGGGCGTCGCCGGTCCGGGTCCGTTCGGGGCGTGTCAGAGCGCGAGGTTGTGCTCAGCGAGGACAGCTCGCTCGCACGGGAAGGCGCATCCGCACACGGCGCACAAACCGTTGTCGTTGGTGTGTTCGTTCAGGACTTCGGACGCCAGTGCGACGAGTCGTTCAATCTCAGGCGATAGTCGCTTGCCAGTGATCGTCTCAGCCACAACTATCATTCCTTGCCAGGAGCGAAAAACCGCATGAGCTGATCGCGGATGAAAACCGCGGACTGCTCTGGTGGCCGCCTGTTGCAGTCCACACGCAGCACGTCGAAACCAGCTTGTATCAGGCGCTCGGTGGCCTGCCGGTAGAAGTGAACTTCGGTGTGACTACTGCCGGGCAAGAGCTGGAAGCGGTTGTGCGGCCCGCGCTCGTTCAGCCGTTCCGAGATGACCTCGGGGTCGGCTTCGAGGATGACGGCCAGGTCGGGCCGGTCAGCGTTGGCGTTGAGCTGCCAGAGAAACGCCGGGTCGATGCCGTCGAAGCGCTGCATGACCAGCCCGGAGAGGATGTAGCCGGTCGGAGATGACGATCCGGCCGGCTTCGGTGTGTGGCCGGATTTCCACCTCAAGGTGATGGTAGCGATCCGCCGCGTACAAGCACGCCAGCGCGTGACCGGTAGTTGTCTCGGTCAGCTCCCGACACAAGGCACCGATGGGGCCAGCGGACGGCTCGGCGGTGACGTGAACGTCTTCGCCGGCGGCGACGAGCAGTTGCGCCAGGTGGTGAACTATGGTCGATTTCCCGGCGCCGCTCGGCCCGTCGATGCTGACGAACAAGCCGCGCTGGTGGTCAGAAAAGGGCCGGAGTTTCATCCTCGCCCTCTCGTGATGAATCGCCGCGCAGTTCTTCCAGCGACAGCGGGCGCGTGTCAGGCAGGCCGGCCAGCCGCACGAACAGGCGGGCCGCTACCAAGGCGTCGTAGGTGGCGCGATGCGGTGTGAATCCTTCGGGAAGTCCCTTGGCCAGCTTGAACGTCTCGACCAACGCGCCGAGCCGGTAGCTCTCCTGCTTCGGCAGCAGACGGCGGGCAAGCTCGAGCGTGTCGAACACCTCGGGGCGCTGCCAGTCACCGAGCTTGCGGCTCAGCACGTCAACATCAACGTGGGCGTTGTGGGCGACGAGGGCGGCACCGTCCATGGCGGCAAGTACATCGTCCTTGATGGCCACGAACAGCGGAGCGTCGGCCACGTCCTTGTTGGTCAGGCCGTGAATGCGGGTGGCAAAGTGCTTGATTGGCAGTTCCGGTTTAACCAGCCAGCTCACCGGTTCCCCGATAGTTCCGTTGACGATCGGCACGGCGGCCAGCTCCACCAGGTCGGGCGGCTGCTGGCCGTTGCCCTCAACGTCCACCACGACGTAGCGAAGAGTCGTCCAGTCAGCCATCTTGAGCGGTGTCCTTCCATCCGATGTCAGCTCGACCATGCCGCCGCTCGACGTGCGGGTAACGCACGTCGTGAACCTGGAAGCCGAGCGCGTGTTGCAGGTAGTAGCGCGACTCGGTGGCCAGGCCGGACACGACGGCCGCTCGTTCGGTGATGTCCACGACCACCAGACCACGAGCCTCCGGCAACATGCGGGCGACCTCCCGAACGCGATCGGGCGATGGCACACGGCGCGAGCTGGCGCACAGCTGAACCTGGCTCAGCGGACAGATGTCGCAGAGTTCGCGGATGCCGTAGTGCCCGTTGTAATCGGGCAGGCCATGCGCATACGACACGGCACAGCTGGTCTTGCGGAACAACGGCGTTGGTGACGAGAAGGCCGCCAGTACCCGCCGTTCCAAGGTCTCGGGCATAATTTTCCGGCGAGCGGTGTCCTCGTACGGCTCGGGCAGGCCGTTGGCCTTGTAGTACGCCGCGATCTGATCTCGGTAGAACAGCCCGGTGAACACCGTGACGTCGGCATGCTGAGCCAGTTCGTGCGCCTGGTCAAGGTGCTCGCCGGAGTCGTTCAAGCCAGGCACCAGCGGACGCCAGTACAAGATCGTACGATACCGGCGATGCACTGGCGCGCTCATGAGTTTCAGCGACTCGGCGGCGACGTGCGACGGGTACGGCTCGATGCCCTTGTTGTCGATCCCCGAGAACGTGAACAGCAGCGTCACCTTGAGATGAGCGAGCTGGTTGAGTCGGTCGATGTCCTCGGGCTGCATGCTGTGCCGCGTGATGACCAAGACGTGATTCGTCAGCTCGCGCGCGTCTAGGTCTTCGAGTACGGCGAAGGTGTGCGGCCGGACGCTCGGTAGAAACGGATCAGTGGCCCGGTTGAACACCTGCACGGGTGTCATGTGCGGCTGGAAGTACTGATGACTCACCAGCTCGTCGACCGCTTCGGTGTCGCTCATGATCGCTCGCGGCACCCGCTGATCCCACAGGCCGTAGGTGTGCCGGATGCAGTACGCGCAGTCCAGCGGACAACCCTGGATGTGGTTCAGGCTCAGGCCGCTCTTGCGGTACTCCACGACTTCGCGGGCGCGCTCCGGTAGTCGGTCGATCTGCTCCCTGCTCAGCAGGGCAACACGGGTGGTCACCTGGTTCTCTCCCGAATCCGGTGAGGAAGGGACGTGGCTCGTCGTCCGTTTAGGAGAGTAGAGCCGAAAGATTCAGGTGAACAGAAAATTTCTTTCTATTTCTAGAAATTCTACGAACAAAACAGCACCCTGGAAATCACCCGCCATCTTCCGGCACCTCGGGTGCAAGATCGTCAATGATGCGGTTGATGATCGCCCGTGCTGACCGGCCGTAGCTGGCCACCGCCGCAAGCTGTTCAAAGACGTTGCTGTAGAGCATGATCTCCTGCGGCTGGGCAAGGTTCAGTTCGGCCGAGAAGGTCTCAACTGTCACCCGATCCTTGTCGCGCAGCCAGAAGCCGTGCCAGGGACCCACTACGTATTGTGTCTCGAAACCAATGATGCCAAGCCTCACGTTCGGCTGGGCTGACAGTGACATCAGGCGATCGAGCTGCGCGAGCAAGACTTCAACCGAACACCGACGATACCGTAGCACAGCCTCAGTCAATACAAAATGAAACAACTTGTCGCGTCGATACAACAATTCCTGTCGTTGCATTCGGGTACGAACGGCATAGTCGACATCGTTGGGAGTCTTGAAAAGGAGAACGCCTTCCGTGAAGCGTGCCCGCGCATATTCGGCCGTCTGAAGAAGTCCTGGAATGGTACTCGGCTCAAACACGCGAAAGGTATGAGTCCTGGCGTCCAGCTCGGCAATCTCCTGCTGATGGGGGCGCAGACCAGCCCTGAACTGGCGTTGCCATTCAGCGTGTTGGATTTCCAATGTATGCAGCGACGCAAGCAGCGCTTCGGTTTCGGCCTCGCTGTTGGTGGCACGGGTCCACGCTCGAATATCGTCGTCGCTGGGTGTTTGCCGAGCGTTCTCCAGCTTAGATATCTTGGAAGGCGGCCACGACAACAGCTCCGCGAGCCGCCTGCCACTTATCCCGGCTTGTTGGCGTAGCTCACGGAGTCGTTTGCCGAGCGCGTTACGAGCCTCGTGGACGTTAGACGAGCCCGAGGTGTTGTTCGGTGGCAAAGTCATCCCGTCGAACGGCGTGGTGCCAGGCAGCATCCCGCCAGTAGTTGTGCTGCACGATCTCAGCTGTGTCCTCGACGACCTCGCCACCGAGAAAGCGGTCGGCGTCATCGAAGTGCATCCGCACCAGCTTACGCGAGTCGAACAGCCAGTAGTCGTGGTTGGGCAGCGCCGCGGATTCGGCCTTGTCACGTCCCAGGTAGCGGATGTCTTCACCCGCAGCGTTGTTGTGCGCTGAAACCGCGAGACCAAAGCGATTGTAGTCGGTGAGAGGCATGCTCATCACGCGAACGCGAGCGAAACGCTTTCCCTCCGATGCCGCCTCGCGCACCATGCTGAGCCAATCCTGCATCCAGGGCAGATCATCTGGTTCACCCGCGAGGAACTTCCGCAGCGACTCTCCTTCATATGCCGGGGCATAGCGGCTTCGCACTTCCAGTCGAAAAGCCGTATGCTCAAAGCTTGTGAAAAGCCGACCGAACTCCGGGCCGGGTTGGATGAGCTTGCTCAGCGCTCCTCCTCCAGGTAGCGGCGTGCGTAGAACTTCAGCACTTCTTCGGGGATCTCGATCAGGGTCTCGTGATCGGGAACAGATCCGACGTCCGCGAGTGCTTGGGGATCGGTCACCTTCCAGCCCTGCGCGATGTAGGTCGTGCGGTCTGTGCGGTCAGTGGCGAACAGCGTCGGTGAGTCCCCAACGTTGGATTCCGGATCTTTGCCGAGGAACCGGGCACGCATGACCATCCTCCTTGCGAGAAATTTGGTGAAGCGTTCCCGGTTATGGTGACGGACGGAGGCGAGACCGTCAACCGTCCAGGCATCAAAGATCAACAATGGAGAAAACGGACACGTTCATTCGGGTCCGTGTGACCACCGAAGCAAGGCGTCCGGCTCTGTAGGTGCGGATGGAGTCCGGTGGAGTGGTGTAGGTCGGGTCAGGGGGCGGCCGGCGCGTCGACCATCTTCGGGGGTCGAAGGCGCGGACGGGTGGGGCGGTGGCATGGTGTTCACCCTTGCCGACGTCCAGACCCAGGTAGACGTCGATGCCGCCGGTATTGATCACGTGCTGTCTCCCGCGAGAACTATGTGTTTTCCCGGCCTCACCTGCGGCATCGGCGTGCCGGCATCCACGTTACGAAGAGCCTGCCTCACCCAGATCGGGATCGGTGGTCATGCCCCTGATCAGCGGTCTGCCGATGCCTCCGGAACCTGGTGACACCACTTTTTCGATCATGATCGACGAGGGGCTCGAGTCATGCCAGGTCCGGAGGCCGGGAGCCCCGTTGCGGGGCCACGAAGAAGGTAACGGGGTCCGTCGCCGTCGGATACCAACGCCACCCCGACGGCATTCCGATCGACCCGCAGCCTGAGATCGACAAGGACGCGATGATCCCGCTCACCGCCAACGAGATCCGACACGTCTACGCGCTCACCCGCCGCATCGATCATCCACGCGGACACGTCCGACGATGGTCGGACTGGCGTCGTCACCAGGCCCGCGCCCGCTACTGCCACTACAAACGCCGCATACGCGCAGCTCAGACCTCATCCATGAGGATCAAGACCACGCCACAACCACTGTTGCTGTAGTACTAGTGTACTGC
>NZ_CAAAFR010000113.1:0-5795 GCF_900634745.1 Protofrankia symbiont of Coriaria ruscifolia | reverse complement strand
GCAGTACACTAGCTTGCCGGACCGGAACACCCCGAGTGGGACCAGGGGGACCTGTTGGCGACGTTCGATGACGATGAAGACGCCTAGCAGGAGCACGGCCGCGATGCCGGCCTGCCAGCTCCTCTCGGTCAATGCGAAGACCAGAAGCAGCACCCCGCCGGTAACGGCGCCGGCGCCGGCGCCGGCGAACCCACGGCTTGATCCGTCCGGGCGGACATCCCGTGGCAGTGCCAGTGGCGCCACGACCACCACGAGCAGGGCAATCGGCGCCGGCAGAAAGAACACCAGCCGCCAGCTGACGTCGGTGAGCAGGCCGGAGGCAATCAGCCCGGCGCTGTATCCGGTTGCGCCAGCCAGCGAGTAGGCCCCAAGAGCCCTGTTGCGCCGCGGTCCCTCGGTGAAGGTGGTGATCAGTGACAGTGCGGCGGGGGCGGTAAGTGCGGCTGCCAGGCCCTTGACCACCCGGGTGAGGACCAGAGGACCAGCGGCCCGCCCGCCGAGATCAGGCCCCCGGTCAGGCTCGCCGCTGCGAACACTGCCAGTGAGAGCAGGAACATGCGGCGGCGGCCGAACAAGTCGGCCATCCGGCCGCCCAGCAACAGGAACCCCCCATAGGCGACCGCGTAGCCCGACACCAGCCACTGCAGGGTGCCCTCCGACACCCAGATCGCGCCCGATAGCGGGCAGTGCCACGTCCATCGCGGACAGGTCCATCGAGTCCAAGAACACCGCCGCGCACAACAGCACCAGGGCCGCTCGCCCGCGGCCGTCGGGATGCACCACGCCCACCTCCATCTTATGACAGATAATCTGTTAACAGACAGTATTTTAATAGAGAATCTGTTGTCAAACGTTCTCCTGCAAGATGGTTAGTGGTAGACTCTCCGCCACGAGAGACGAGGGGATCGATGCCCGCCAAGACCGGCGACCGTGTGAGGCCGAGCTACTTCTCGCAGCTCGCGGTCGAACGGCTAGACATCGCGTTGTGTCGGGCCTCGGCCGCGGTCGCGCGCGCTGCCGACGCCCACGCCGTCGAGCGGGGCACCGGCGTGGGTCAGCACCTGGTGCTGAAGATGCTCAACGCTGTCGGCCCTTGCTCTCAGCAGACACTTAGCGACGAACTGCGCATCGACCGCAGCGTCATGGTCAACATCTGTGATGATCTCGAACGAGCGGGCCACGTACGCCGTGAACGCAACCCCCGGGACCGCCGCTCCTACGCCGTCACCATCACCGACACCGGCCAACGCAGACTCGCCGATGTGGAGAAATCCATCCCGGACTTCCTCGACGAGGCATTCCAGCCTCTCAGCCACCAGGAGCGCGACCACCTCACCGCGCTACTGAGCAAGCTTCTGAACATCGACGTCTGACTCAGGCTGCCCTCAGCAATAATCAGCCTGCTGCGACAGGCCGAAGGCGAAGGTCTTTCACTCCCACTCGAAACAGTGAGGTCGACCCGGAGCGCGGTGCCAGCCTTACGGTTGGTCCGTTTCTCCGGGTCGCCTCCCGAACCCGGCGTGCGCCGCTAAGCGCACCGGGCTCTCCACAGGCCCCGCGGGCCGGTTGTGGTCCTCACGCTGCGCCCGGCCATGGTGTCGGGATGCGTGTTCCCCGGTAGTAGTAGCGCTTCGCGCGCACCCTGGCCGGGTCGAGCGGCCCGACGTCACCGTCGGTGGGCCAGATACCGTAGCGTCGACGCAGCTGTTTCCATGGTGTGCGCCGATGCTTGCGACCCTGCCAGCGGACCACCTGTTTCCACAGGTAGGACCGCAGATAGCTGAAGGTTGCGTTCGAGCATCCGTGCTGGAAGTACGCCGTCCAGCCCCGCAGCATCCGGTTGAGCTGGTGCAGCAGGACCGCGAGCGGATGGTTCGTGTTCTGTCGGCAGATCGCCTTGGCCTTGGCCTTGACGGCGGCGAGCGCCTTCTTGGCCGGGTAGACGTAGACGTATTGCTTGCCGGTTCCTCGTTTCCGGTGGCGTTGGATACGCCACCCGAGGAAGTCCACGCCCTCGTCGATACGGGTTACCACGGTCTTTTCCGGCGACAGGCGCAGGCCCATCGTGGACAGGACCGCGGCGATCTCATCCCGCAAGGCTTCGGCGTGCGCGCGGGTGCCCGAGACGACTAGGCACCAGTCATCCGTATACCGGCAGAGCCGGATGTTGGGTAGACCGTTCCGGCGCCGCTTGGCCCTTTCATACGCGCTGGCCCCGGGACCTCCTGGCGCCTGGGCAATGTATTCGTCCAGAACCGAGAGAGCCACGTTGCTCAACAACGGGGAAAGGATCGAACCTAATGAGCAGTGCTGGATTATGCGCAGCGCTGGCCTGTCGGGCCTGGTGAGGGCTCGATCGGGGCTTGAGCGCTGCGCATAATACGCCGACGATCACTGATCGGTGGTTCGGCATGGTGCCGGGCCGGTTTGATCGGAGGTCGGCGTAATGGTTGCTTTATCCGATTTGGTGTCAAGTCTGGACGCGGAGCTGCAACGTCTGGGCTACAAGGACTCGACGATGGTCTGGTACCGGGGTTGTTGGCGCCGCCTGCAGCGCTACTTCGCCGACCGTGGCGTCGTGGAGTTCTCCCTGGATGTGGCGATGAGCTGGGTCGACGAGACGTGCGGGTTCTTCGCGAAGGAGCGTGCGGGCACGCTCAAGGAGAACGACGTCTACCTGTTCCGGGTCGCGTCGATGCTCGATTCCTACGCGGTGCACGGGGCGGTGTTGCGCCGCTACTCGAGGTCCGTCGACAGGTTGACCGCGGGCGAGGCCAGGGTGCTTGCCCGGTTCACGGCGTCGCTGCGGGCCGCGGGGCAGGCGCCCTCGACAGTGCGGACCTACACGACGCTGGCCGGGGAGTTCCTCGCGTTCGTGGGTACCCGGGGCGGGTTGCCGCGTCTCGACGCCCGGGTTCTCGACGCGTTCGTCGCGACCCTGGCGGGATACCAGCACAAGACCGTCGAGCAGAAGATGTGCGCGGTGCGCTCGTTCCTGCGGTTCGCGTCCGCCGACGGCCTCGTCGAGCCTGCCATCCTCGACGTGGTCCCGTCGGTGCGCTCGAGCAGACAGGCCAGGGTCCCGGCGGTGTGGGCTCCCGGCGAGGTCGCCCGGATCCTGGCCGCGATCGATCGGGGCAACCCGGGCGGGAAACGGGACTACGCGATGATCCTGCTGATCGCCGCGCTCGGGCTGCGCAGCATCGACGTCAAACGGCTGCGGTTCGCCGACCTCGACTGGCGGGCCAACCGGCTCACCGTGGTCCAGGCCAAGACCGGCCAGCGCATCGAGCTCCCGCTGCTCAAGGACGCCGGCTGGGCGCTGATCGACTACATCCGGCACGGTCGGCCGGCCTGCGACGCCCCGGAGGTGTTCATCCGGCACACCGCCCCGATCGGCTCGTTCTCCGACCAGGACCACCTCCACCAGATTCTGGTCAAGTACGCCCGGGTGGCGCACGTGCCGGTGAGCGAACAGCGCCGGCATGGCATGCACTCGTTGCGTCACACGCTGGCGACGAAGTTGATGGAAGGCGGCACCCCGATCGAGCAGATCGCCGACATTCTCGGACACCAGTCCGTCCAGTCGACGGGCGTGTATCTGAAGTCCTCGCTGGCCCTGCTGGCCAGGTGCGCGCTGGACCCGGACGCGCCGGCCAGCGGGGAGACATCGCGATGAGCACCGAGATCATGCTGACCGAAGCGATCACGGGGCTGGTCACGCAGAAGCGCGCCGTCGGCTACAAGTACGACGCCGAGGAACGGATGCTGGCGCGGTTCGCCACGTTCGCCCGTGCCGAGTTCCCCGGACTTCAGGCGCCCAGCCGGGAGTGCGTCGAGGCGTGGATCGCGGCCGGACGGCGGCGCGGGGTCACCCCGGCGACGATGCAGGGCCTGGTCGCGCCGGTCCGGGAACTGGCCCGCTGGCTGGGCCGGCGAGGGGTCGCCGCCTACGTTCTGCCCTACGGCACACTGCCCCGGCCCACCCGCTACGTCCCGCACATCTACACCGACGCCGAACTCGCCGCGTTCTTCGCGCAGACCGACCGGTGCCACTACTGCGCCGAGGTCCCGGTCCGCCATCTGGTCATGCCGGTGCTGTTCCGCACGATCTACGGCTGCGGCCTGCGGGCCTCGGAAGCCCGACTGCTGCGCGTCGAGGACGTCGACCTGCGCACCGGAGTGCTCCAGATCCGCGGCGCCAAGGGCGGCAAGGACCGCCAGACCCCGGTCGCGGCGTCGCTGCGCCGCAGGCTCGCCACCTTCGACGCCGACCCGGCGATCCGGCGCAGGGGCGGGGAGTGGTTCTTCCCCGGCACCCACGGCAGGCCGCTCGCCCTGATGAACGTCAACAGGAACTTCCGCCGGTTCCTCTGGCAGGCACGCATCCCGCACGGCGGTCGCGGCCACGGCCCCCGCGTGCACGACATGCGACACACGTTCGCGGTCAACAATCTTCGCACGTGGTTCCGCCGCGGCGACGACGTCGGCGCGCTGCTGCCGGTCCTGCAGACCTACCTGGGTCACTCCTCGATCGGCGATACCGCCTACTACCTGCACCTGACGGCCGAGTCCTACCCCGATATCGCCGCCCAGGTTCAGCGCGTCCTCGGCGAGGTCGTCCCGCCCGTCACCGGCTGGCCGCACGATGGCGACTGACTTCGCGGTCGCGCTGCGCCGTTTCCTCACCGCGCACCTTGCCGGGATGCGCGGCAGCTCACCGAACACCGTCGCGTCCTACCGTGACGCCTTCAAACTATTGATCATCTTCTTTCGGGACGTCCGGTCGATTCCCCCGGAGAAGCTCACTCTCGAACGCATCGACGCCGACGCCGTCGGCGAGTTCCTGGACTGGCTCGAGGACAGCAGGCACAACACTGTCGCGACCCGCAACCAGCGCCTCGCCGCGATCAGCGCGTTCTCCCGATGGCTGCAGTCGCAGGACCCCGCCCTGCTGGCCTGCTGCCAGGACATTCTCGCCATCCGCGCCAAAAAACAGGCCCAGCCGGGGGTCAACCACCTCACCGTCGAGCAGACCCGCAGCCTGCTCGCCGCACCGGACCGGTCCACCCGCCACGGTCGCCGGGACGCGGTGCTGCTCGCCACGCTCTACGACACCGGGGCCCGAGCACAGGAACTCGCCGACCTGGTCGTGCGCAACATCCGCCTTCAAGCCCCGCCGATCGCCGCCCTGACCGGCAAAGGCCGCAAAACCCGCCACGTCCCGCTCGTCGGCAACACGGTCGGACTCCTGGACGCCTATCTCGCCGAACACCACCTCACGCGGTCCGGCCACAGCGACCATCCGCTGTTCTTCAACCAGCACGACACCAAGCTCAGCCGCGGCGGGATCGCCTGGATCATCCGGAAACACCAAGCGAGCACGGCCGACCCAACGCTCACCACCGCCAAGATCACGCCGCATACCCTGCGCCACAGCAAGGCCATGCACCTCTACGAGGCGGGCATTCCCCTGCCCTACATCCGCGACATATTAGGACACGTCGACCTGTCCACCACTGAAATCTACGCACGGGCCTCGACCGAAGCCAAGCGCAAAGCGCTCGAAGCCGCCTACACCGACATCGTCACCGACGACCTCCCCGAATGGAACCAAGACCCCGACCTCCTCAACTGGCTCACCTCGCTGTGAGCCCCCGCCGCTGACAGGTTATGCGCAGCGCTCAAGCCCCGATCGAGCCCTCACCAGGCCCGACAGCCCAACACTGCGCATAATCCAGCACTGTTCATTAGGCGGCCCGGTGTCTCCGCTGTTGGCGAACATCTTCCTGCAC
>NZ_CAAAFR010000112.1:0-6421 GCF_900634745.1 Protofrankia symbiont of Coriaria ruscifolia | reverse complement strand
CTCAGCGGTTCGAGGCGGCGCGCCTGTTGCGGGCGGGCCGGAATCCGGAGCAGGTGGCGGAGGCCTTGGGGCGGAGTCGGGCGTGGGCATTCTGGGTACAGAAGACGCTTCGCGAGGACGGCGAGAGCGCGCTGGCGGCGAAGCCTCGACCGGAAGGGCCGAAGAAGGTGAGCGGGAAGCAGCGCGCCGAACTGGCGATATTGATCAAAGATCACACGCCGATGGACTACGGGTTCGACGAGGCGTTGTGGACGCGGAAGATCGTCGGAGATTTGATCTACGAACGGTGGGATATCGATCTTTCTGCGCCGACGGTCGGGGCCGTGCTGCACGACCTCGAGTTCTCGCCGCAGCGGCCGCTCCGGCAGGCGATCGAACAAGACCCGGAAGCGGTGGTGCGGTGGGAGAAGGAGGAGTTCCCCACGATCCGGGCGCGTGCCCGGAAGGAGGGCGCTGAGGTGTACTTCGGCGACGAGGCGGCGGTGCGCAGCGACTACCACTCGGGCACGACCTGGGCGCCGGTCGGGCAGACGCCGGTGGTGCGGACAACCGGCAGCCGGACGACCGTGAGCATGCTGTCTGCCATCTCCCGGAAAGGTGAGATCTCGTTCGATGTGCGAGAAGGCACAGTGGATTCACAGGTATTCATCGATTTCTGCGTCAAGCTGCTGGCCGACGCCGGCGGGAAGAAGGTCTTCCTGATTCTCGACAATGCCACCTACCATGTTTCCAGGAAGACTCGGCAGTTCGCCGAGGACAGCGACGGGAGACTGACGTTGTTCTTCCTGCCGACCTATTCGCCCGAGCTCAACCCCGACGAGCTGGTGTGGAAAAACGTCAAACATGACACGCTCGGGAGGGCATCGATCAAAGACGCCGGGGACCTGCGTTCTCGGGCGGTTGCGGCGCTGGAGCATCTACGAGATTTCCCGGAGATCATAAGGGGAATCTTCCGCGCACCCAGGTTGTCCTATATTCATTGGTGATCAGTCCAGATCAACCATTTCTTCTTAAGAGTATCCGCCAGCGTGCCATCCTCGGCGAGAACACCCGCCTTGAGGAACGCCTTCACCAAGACCAGGACCCGTTTATCCCCGACGCGCCTGCCCACCCGGTCCATCAGGGCCGGATGAGAGATCTCGTCGAAGCAGGCCTTGATGTCACCTTCCACGACCCACTCGTACGAGCGGGACGCGAAATGGTGGATCTCAGCCACCGCGTCGTGAGCCCGGCGGTTCGGACGGAACCCGTAGGAACACGGGAGGAAGTCCGCCTCGAAGATCGGCTCCAGTACCAGCTTCAAGGACGCCTGAACCACCCGGTCACGGACGGTCGAAATCCCCAGGTAGCGCACCTTGCCGCCCACCTTCGGGATCGCCCGCCGCCGCGCCGGTAGAGGGCGGAAAGTCCGCGCCTTGAGCTCATCCCTCAGCTCGGCAAGAAACCCTTCCACCCCACGCTCGGCCTCGATGTAGCGAGCGGTCGCGCCGTCCACTCCAGCCGTGCGCGCGCCCTTGTTGCCCCGCACCCGATCCCACGCCACCAGCAAGAAAGCGGGATCACAAACAAGGTTGTACAGATCATCGAACCTGCGATGAGGACCATCGCTGGCCCAACGGTGCAGCTTGGTCTGGATATCCAGTACCCGGCGTTCCGCCTCATGCAAGGCCTCCACCGGATCACCAGTATTCACCAGTGACCTCCCAGTATTCCAGCATTTCCACTACAGGCTTGCTGGCCCCCTTCGCCATGCGCACGCCTCTCGCGTGCTCGGACTACTACAGGACCTCCGCCTCATCCCACATCTTCGACAGACGACGCATCTATCCCACCAATCCGGATGGATTCCGGACAGCGGGAACGGCGCGGGATGATTCCCGTGTTCACTGAGAATCGATCGACCAGTCCGGCGCCCAGCTTTGCCCCGGCAGCATCGCCACGGTTACGCCGCAGACCTTCACCGTGGCCTCCCCACCGACACGCCAAGTCGGCTTCAGAGTCGGCCCGCCCGACGGGCGGACCGTGCACTGCACCCCGGCCTGTATCCACCAGATTTAAGCCGGTGCCACGCTTACGGAGCTTTACCACTGGTTCCTCTCGTACACCCTCTGGTCTCGCTCGCCGGACCCCGCCCGTCTGGTAGTCCCGAGCAGTCCCGGCTTTGTCAGCGCTGCTTCCCGCCCTCCCCGGCGTCTCCCGGGTCAGACTGCGCTCAGCTCCCACCAGACTGCTGCGACAGCCCGGCGAGGAGGTCTCGCACCTCCTTCGATTCCCAGCGCCTCACGGCGCACTGGCGCCTCATGGCGCACGAACCCGAACAGGAAGGTCCACCCAGCCACGATTCCGACGATCATGGTGAGCAGTCGGACCGGAGCACCCGGAACCGCCAGGTGCGCGGAACGCATGGTCGACTCGGTAGTTGATGTTGCCGGCCCCACGGTCACCGGACATCACCCCGTCGGGATCCGCCCAGCGACCGGGCGGACGGTGATTTCAGGACCCTGAACCGAGATCAGACGGTTCTTATTCTGGCGCGTTAGCTCCACCACCTCCGACCTGGGCGTTTGCAGCGGCCCGGCCGCGAGGCCGAACGCCAGCACGGCGATGGCTACCAGATCGGCAACAAGGATCTTCCACTGGCCCACAGAGATTCCTTCGCCCGGAGTTCATGACCCGTTCATCTGATCAGGCGAGTTTGTGTGCCAGCTGTGATCTTGCTTTGTCGAGGGTGAAAGCTCCGCGCGGAGCGCGAAGCACGCCGCACGGGCAGGGCTCGGCGAGCCAGGCAAGAGGACGTCCAGCCAGGACAGAAATGATCATCGAGGGCGCGGGGAGGGCGAACCAGGATGTTCCCGGTGGGGCAACGGCGTCGAGACCGCCGCGCGCTGAAAGGCTCTCCGCTCAGGAAGCCTGGTGCCACGCGACGCGCTGGGTGGGCACGGCGCGGACGGGTGCCGTCTTTGCGTGTGGGTACGTGCGATCGATGATCTTTGGGTGGGTCGCTGGCTGACTGGCCCCCGGTGAGCCCGCGGACGCGGTAGACCGACTGGACAAGGTCAAGGCCTTCGTCGACGGTGTGTCCGCACCCGGCCTGTCGCACCCAGCGCCAGAGGCCGGCCCAGCAAGAGATGAAGCTCCTGATAGATCGTTGTCGACCAAGAGCAACCTGTCCGCCCGGCGTCGATCTGTCCACCCGATCCCTGTGCTTGTTGACCGGTCTGCTGCGCGCCCGCCGCCGCGAACGCCGCACCCGCTGGCGGCGCCTGCCCGCCGATCGTCAGGCCCTGCTGGCGCTGGCCCATCTGCACCCTGCTGACCATCGACCGGATCGCTGCCGACCAACCCGACTACTTCCTGGAGCGGTGGGTACGCAGCCTGTCTGAGGACGTGGGTCAAAGGACGTCCCCGTCGTCGGTGGACCGTTTGAGGTGACGGTCCGGATCTTGCAGGGCGGTAAGGACGGGTCTGATCCCAAGGGAGTAGAAGCCGTACTCCAGCTGCTGATACCAGGCGCGTTCGCTCTCGAGTTCCTTCGACACCGCGATGGGAACTCCGATCTGCTGGTCGTCGGCAGACACCATGACCACGAACGATGTGCCCTCGTCCGTGGGGTCGGACGGCTTGGTGATCACCACGAATTCCCACGTGGCCGCGCCCGGGACGTTCAACCCGGCGTCGAGACGCCGCAGGACGAAGGTCGGCTGTCTCAGCAGCACCACAGACTGGGCCCGGATCGCAATCTCCCCCCGGGCAACGGTTCGCCAGGGCGGCTCCGGACGCGTGTGGTGGAGGTCGGAGAACAGCTGTTCTCGCAGCTCCGAGTAGCTGGCGGCCGTCGTGGCCAGTGCTCTGGTGTCCCGGGCCAGCTGGTGGCTCGTGTCACAGCTGGCGAAGAGAGCACCCAGCGAGTCGAGCCGGCCGCGGATCCACGGCTTGAGGAAACGGTCAAGGGCTCCCAGCCGGTAGGCGTCCTCGGCGGACTCGGCGACCAGCGTCGCGCCGTATACCAGCGCCTGGTATCTCTCCGCGAGGTCCATGGGTTCCTTCCCGGACGGGCAGCCGTCCCCAGCATCGCTTACAAAGCGTGCGGACAGGGGTCTTCCCGCTGGATACTCGGGAAGGTAGTGAACAGGCCCGTACCCGGGTCGGGCTGATGGCTCGCGCGACGTCCAGCTTCCGAGCAGGCGATTAGGGCGGGTAGCCGTCGCTCGGGTGTCTCGGGGTACACCGTCACCGTGAAGCTGATTGCCATCCGCCTGCGGCCGTCGCACCCGCGCCGCGTTGCGCCGCACCCGCGCCGCGTTGCGCCGCACCCGCGCCGCGTTGCGCCGCACAGGCCGGCATGGGCAGGACACCTGAGCCCCTGCCACGTCGCCCATCTTCTCACCCGACGGCCGCACCCTCGTCAGCGGCCGCTGGGATGGCCGGATCTGCCTGTAGGACATCGGCGACCCCGCCGCCCGGTCCATCGGCTGCCCGAGGACCACGGACGCCGACAGAGTCAACACTGTGGCGTTCACCCCGGGCGGGCACACCCTGGTCAGCGGATCGGATGCGGACGCCGAGCGTGGACGGTGAGTCCTGCGGGTCAGCCTGGAACAACCGGGCGGACCACTCCTGCCGCTGCCCGACGGTAAGCAATTCCAATGGCACCCGGCCGCCCAGCAGCAGTTCGACAGGGCCCGCAACGCCGCACGCGAGAGCGTGGCTGACCGCCGGCTGGCTGCTGCGGTACGACGGCGGGACGGTTGGTTCGTACGAGGGCATACCCTGTTCGTATGCGGAAGAAGGTCGTCACAATCGGGAACTCGGCGGGCATCACGATCAGCCCGGCCGAGCTGCACGCTCTGGGCCTCGCCCCCGGAGACACGGTCGAGGTGACCGTCCGCGCCGGGGTACTCGAGGCCCGCGCCGTGAGCAGGTACGAGGACACCTCCCTGCCCGACCTGATAGCCGTGATCAACGCGGCCCGGACCAGGCCGTGACCTGGACCCGGCAAGAGTTCCTGGCCGATGTCGCCCGCACCGGGGTCCTGTCGCCGGAGTACGCCGAGGACGTGCTGGTGCGCCTGGCGCATCACTCTGCGGCGATCGAGGGCAACACCCTCACCCTGGCCGACACAATCACCCTGCTGGTCGACGAACGAGTGCCCGTCGCCGGCACGCCGGTGCGCGAACTGTACGAGGTCGCCAACCATTACCAGGCGCTCGCTCGCATCCTGAGCGCCGTCGCCGACGGCGAACCCCTGGCGACCAGCCTCGTCCGGGACCTCCACGCCGCGCTGATGGACCACCTGACCCACGACCACGGCCAGTACAAGACCTCCAGCAACATCGTCAGCGGCGCGTCCTGGCAGCCCGCGCCACCCTCACGCGTCGCCGATCTCATGCGCCAGTGGGCCGACCAGACCGAGCGGCAGACCGCCAACCTCGACAATGAGGCATTGCTCGAGGCCATCGCCGGAGCGCACATCGCGTTCGAACGCATCCACCCGTTCTCCGACGGCAACGGCCGCACCGGCCGCACGATCATCGCTTACCAGACCATCCGCAGGTTCGGGTTTCCCGCCATCGTCCAGGTCACCCAGCGATCCGCGTACATCGCCATGCTCGACACCCAGGACACGCCCGCCCTGACCCGCCTCCTCGCGGTCTCACTCGCCGACGAGGCGAGCCGCCGCGCCGCGACGTAGCCGCTCGCGGCTGCACGTCACGGCGGGACGTTAGGCCGGGGCGGCGAGCTTCCGCAGCTGCGCCGCCGGATCACGGTGCAGCTCGCGCGTCGTCGAGACCTCCTCGGCCGCCGCCGTCGCCTGGCAGATCTCGGCCCGCGACCACCAGACCAGGCAGACCTGAGAGGACCGCGCCACGCAGTCGTGGACCTGCGGACCGCCGCGAGCGCCATCAGAATCTCGATCAACACCGCCCCACTCGGAAGCGGCGACGGCGTAAATCGCAGACGCCGCGCGGAGTCCGAGGCGCGTTGGCCGTCAGACTGACCGCGGCCCATCACCATGGTCGCGAGATTCATCGTGGTGCGAGTGCCTCACCCGGATCACGGAACATATGTTCGATATGGGGTGCGGAACCTCGGGCTCGGCGTTCACCGTCTATCGTCCCTGGCCGGTATTCGTCTTCCGACCGGCCGGACGGCGATTTCGGGTCCTTCAATCAAGATTGTCTGGTTCTTCCAATGACCCGTTAGGTCCACCACACCCATGGCCGCATCGGCCTCGGTGACAGATTCTGACGCTGGCCGTCAGAATCTGATCCCGGATATGACGAAGAACCCAGCCTCCCGAAGGAGACGGGGCGTTCGGGCTGCGATGGAAGGAAGCGGCAAGCAGGCTATCTCAGGGGCAGCGCTCCGCTAGTGTACTCCGCCGGAAATCTGAGCTTTTAGTTCTTAACTGTTCCGGCTG
>NZ_CAAAFR010000111.1:0-25076 GCF_900634745.1 Protofrankia symbiont of Coriaria ruscifolia | reverse complement strand
CATCATATTATTTAATCGTGGAAACTTCCGGCGCAGGACACTAGCGGTCTGCCGCTCGACGATCCACGTTCCTGCGGCCGCCCACCCGGCCGCGATGACGGGCACCAGCGCAGGCGGCCAATGAACCGCGTCGATCGCCACGGCCGAGAAACCCACCTGCAGCAGCGTGCGCAGAATCGGGGCGATCTTGGTGTCTTCACGGCCAGGCGCACGCCGGGCCGGACGGTACGGGGCATCCGCATCTCCTCAGGTGACGGGCGCGGTCCAGGCCGCAGCCCACGTGATCGGACCGACGTGGCCGTCAACGGCCAGGCCCTTTTCGTTCTGGAACCGCCGGCACACGTCATCGCTCTGCGGCCCGAACCGCCCGTCGGGCGTGATCGCCCAACCGCGGGCCCTCATCTGCGCCTGCCAGCGGTTCAGGCCCGTCCGATCGGTCGCGGAGTAGAACCCGCTGTGGCTGCGCGGGTCAGGGGAGGGTGGTCCGTACCAATGACCGGCTGGCAGAGGGAACGCCGGGGCGAGGGGAGGCGCTGATACGGCCACCACCGGGACTACTGGTGCCGGTGGTGGTACCGAGAAGATCGCCGCGGCACCCGGGATGACGATGTCCAGGAGTTGTTGAATCCGGACCGGTCCCGGGCAGGTATGGCTGGACAGGTTCCAGTTTGCGAACTGTGAGTGATAGCCGATACCGTGCCCGTTCGGACTGCCGACCAACACCGGCGGGTTGCCGGTGACCCTGCACCAGGTCGCGGTCAGCGTGATGAGCGCGGCAAGTTGGCGGGCACCCCACGGCCGCGACGGATCCCCACCATCCGAGGTCTCGACGCTGTTCGCGTAGGCGTTCGCCGCATAGTTGGCATCAGCCTGCCTGTCCAGCCTCTGCCATTGGAAGGCGACGCCGTCGTACTGGCCATCCCATTCGCCGCCGACGCCGAAGGTGCTCTCGGTTCCGTCGTATCCACCTGCACGGAACATCGACTCTGTCCCGAGCAGGTAGCCGACCATTGTGTGAATGATTAGCACGCGCGGCACAATCGCCGGCTCAGGGTTGTCGGCAGCCAGCGGCCGCCACAGTGTGCCCGGTAGCAACGGTTCCATGGAAACCCCTTTCAGGCGGGGAGCTCACCAGCTCCTGATCGTGATCACGGTGCAGATAAACGCCAACGTGAGCAGGGCTGCGCATAGCACTCGCGCCGGCCCGGTCATGAGACCGCCCAGAGAAACAGGATGACCGCGGCTGATGCCGAGCCGATCAGAAGAGCCGTAGAAGACCACTCGGCTACCACGTCGGCCGCTACCACGTCGGCCGCCAACGGGGTGGCGGATGTCGCAGCGGGCTGCTTGAACATCAAGGCGTCGAGGCGAGCCCGAGGACGGCGGCGCCTTGCTCATGGCGGAGGTCGGCCCACGTGAGACCGTGCCAGCGGCAGACCGAAGCCGGCCGGCCCGGCAGCCATCTGCAGGGGCCAGCCCCACCAGTGGGCGCCCCACCGGTACAAATCCGCCAGCGCCTGGACCTGCGCGTGGGTGAGCGCATCGAGGCCTTCCACGATGGCGGCATACCAGGCCGCGGCTGGACGTCAGCGTGGCGCCCATGGCACCGAGGCCGACGTTTACTGTCAACGGCGTTCGAGCGCGGCCAGGCGCCGATCAGGCGTGCGTAGCTGCAGGCGCCGATCGGGGGAATGGCGCCGACGGTGACCCCGTCGGCGTCGGCGGCCGCCGGGTCCGGTGGGTGGTCGGTGTCGGCCGACCATGCGGCGCCGATTTCCTGGACGCGGTAGAGAGCGTCCACGTCCCGGTAACCGGAGCGGATCCGTAGGCGCACGAGGTCGCCGAGCCAGATGGCGATCTTCACGCCGGCGTTGATGTTGTAAGAGGCTTCGTGACGGCCAGTGAGCCGCCAGGTGATCGTCCGGTTGGTTGCGGGTCCGACGTCGGATTGCGGACCCTCTCGCCACGGGCCATATGCCCACAGCCATCGCGTCATGTGGGGATGACCTTGACAACGAGCTTGTTGTTCGGGTCGGTGTTGTTGTTGTTGTTCACTTCCAGGAAGTGGTCGTCGAGAGCGCCGCCCCAGACGGGGAGTGTGCCGTCGAAGCTGTGGAGATCGACGGGTCGGGTGCGTGTACCGATACGCTCATCGTCGTGCTGAGAAAGCTCGACCTGCGTGGAAGCCTGCCGTCACCGCCACAGTTGCGCAGGCTGCTGCCCCGCGCCGCGCTGGACGTCGACGCCGCGCTGGAAGCGGTCCGTCCTGTCTGCGACGACGTACGCGACCGGGGTGACGCCGCGGTCCTCGACGCCGGGGAGCGTTTCGACGGGGTGCGGCCGGACGCGGTCCGGGTTGCCCCCGACGCGCTCACCGACGCGCTGGACAGCCTCGACGCGCAGGTGCGGGACGCGCTGGAGGAGGCGATCCGGCGAACCCGGCTCGTGCATCGGGCGCAGCGCCGCGAACCGGTGACCGTCGAGGTGACGCCGGGGACCCGGGTGACGGAGCGCTGGATTCCCGTGGAGCGGGTCGGCCTCTACGTGCCGGGCGGACGGGTCGCCTACCCGAGCAGCGTGGTGATGAACGTCGTGCCGGCGCAGGAGGCCGGGGTCGGCTCCCTCGCACTGGCGTCGCCGCCGCAGGCGGAGTTCGGTGGCCTGCCGCATCCGGTGATCCTCGCCGCCTGCGCGCTGCTGGGCGTGGACGAGGTCTACGCCGCGGGCGGAGCCCAGGCGATCGCGATGTTCGCCCATGGGACGTCCAGCTGCCCGGCGGTGGACGTCGTGACCGGACCGGGCAACATCTACGTGACCGCGGCGAAGCGGCTGCTACGCGGCCTGGTCGGGGTGGACGCCGAGGCCGGCCCGACCGAGGTCGCGATCCTCGCCGACGACACCGCGGACCCCGCCCATGTCGCGGCCGACCTGATTGCCCAGGCCGAGCATGATCCGATGGCTGCCTGCCTGCTGGTCACACCGTCGACCGAGCTGCTCGACGCGGTCGAGGCCGAGCTCGGCAAGCAGGTTCCGGTGACCCGCCACCGGGAGCGTGTGCAGACGGCACTGGCCGGTCAGGGTGTGGTGGCCGTGGTCGACGACGTCGACGCGGGCCTGGTGGTGGTCGACGCCTGGGCCGCCGAACACCTGGAGATCCAGACCGTGGACGCCGCCGCCGTCGCTGCCCGGGTCCGCAATGCCGGGGCCGTGTTCGTCGGGACGTGGGCGCCGGTGTCCCTGGGCGACTATCTCGCCGGCTCGAACCACGTCCTGCCGACGGGCGGTACCGCCCGTCACAGCAGCGGTCTTTCGGTGTCGGCGTTCCAACGGCAGGTTCACGTGGTGGAGTGTGACCGCGACGCTCTCACCGAGGTGGCGTCCCGGGTTGCCGCGCTCGGCGGCGCCGAGGACCTCATCGCCCACGTCGACGCGGTGGAGGTGCGTTTGCGATGACCACGACAGGATCAGATCTTGCGGCCGGCGTTCGACCCACGCCCGAGGGCCGTGGACGGTCGGTGCGCTCGCCCACCCTCGACGAGCTGCCGCTGCGTGACGACCTGCGCGGCATGGTGCCCTACGGCGCACCGCAGCTCGACGTCCCGGTGCTGCTCAACACCAACGAGAACCCGTACCCGCCGTCGGCCGGACTGGTGGACGCTCTGGGCAAGGCCGCGACTCTCGCCGCCACCGAGGCCAACCGTTACCCCGACCGCCAGGCCGAGGCGCTGCGCGCGGACCTCGCCTACTACCTGACCCCGGATGCCGGCTTCGGTCTGCGCACCGACCAGGTGTGGGCGGCGAACGGGTCGAACGAGGTGCTCCAGCAGCTGTGCCAGGCGTTCGGCGGGCCGGGCCGGGTCGCGCTCGGATACGAACCCTCGTACTCGATGCACCGGCTCATCGCGGTGGCGACCGCGACCGGATGGGTCGGTGAGCGTCGCGAGCCCGACTTCACCCTCGACCCGTCCGCGGTCGCCGAGGCGATCCACCGGCACCGTCCGTCCCTGGTCTTCCTCACGTCGCCGAACAACCCCACCGGCACCGCGCTGCCGGTGGAGGTGGTGGTGGCCGCGTGCGCGGCGGTCGGCGAGACCGGCACCGGCATGGTGGTCGTGGACGAGGCGTACGCGGAGTTCCGGCGGGCCGGGGTCCCCAGCGCCCTGACCTTGCTGCCGTCCCAGCCGCGGCTTGTGGTCGCCCGGACGATGAGCAAGGCGTTCGCGCTCGCCGGTGCCCGCATCGGCTACCTCGCCGCACACCCGGCTGTGATCGATGCGTTGCAGCTGGTGCGCCTGCCGTACCACCTGTCGACCTTCACGCAGGCGGTTGCGCGCACGGCACTCGCGCACGCCGACGAACTGCTCGCCACGGTCGAGGCGGTGAAGGCGCAGCGTGACCGGCTGGTGGCCGAACTGGCCGGACTCGGCTGCGCGGTGGCACCCAGCGACGCGAACTTCGTCCTGTTCGGCCGGTTCACCGACCAGCGGACGGCGTGGCAGGGGCTGCTCGACGCGGGCGTGCTTGTCCGGGACGTCGGCCTTCCCGGCTGGCTGCGGGTCACCGCCGGTCTGCCAGGCGAGGTCGACACCTTCCTGGCGGCGACCCGCGCGCTGCTGGCCGAGGGGACCGCGACGCTGGCGTCCCCCGCCGATGCGTCCGGTGCCCCGGTGCCCGGGGGCCAGGCGTCCGGGGGCCAGACACCCGGGGGTCAGGTGCCCGGGGGCCAGACGCCCGCCGCTCAACTGCCCGACACCGGGAAGGGATGACGAGGATGGGCCGCACAGCCCGCATAGAGCGCAAGACCTTGGAATCGGATGTCGTCGTCGAACTGGATCTTGATGGGGCGGGTGTGTCGTCGTCGTTCACCGGCGTCCCGTTCTTCGACCACATGGTCAGCCAGCTCGGTAAGCACGGGGGTTTCGATCTCACCGTCCGCACCCGCGGTGACCTGCACATCGACGCCCACCACACGGTCGAGGACACCTCGATCGCCTTTGGCGAGGCGCTGCGCGAGGCACTCGGTGACAAGACCGGGATCCGGCGGTTCGGGGACGCCCTGGTGCCGCTCGACGAGGCGTTGGTGCAGGCGGCGGTGGACCTCTCCGGCCGGCCGTACTGCGTGGTCGTCGAGCCGGAGCTGATCGAGCTCATCGGTACCTACGACACGACGCTGACCCGGCACGTCTTCGAGTCGATCGCCGCGTCGGCGCGGATCGCCCTGCATGTGCGGGTGCTGTCGGGTCGTAACGCCCACCATGTGGTCGAGGCCGAGTTCAAGGCGGTCGCGCGGGCACTGCGGGACGCGGTCGCGCTCGACGGGCGGGTGGCCGGGGTGCCGTCCACCAAGGGCGTGCTGTGACCGGGGATCCACTGTGACCGCAAAGTATGGCGTGGTCGCCGGGCCTGACGTGGTCACTGGACGTGCCGTGACTACCGGGCATGGCCTGATCATCAGGCCTGACGTGGTCACTGGACGTGCCGTGGTCACCGGGCGTGGTGTGATCAGGGGCGTGGTGTGACCGTTCCACGGGTGGTCGTCCTCGACTACGGGTCGGGGAACCTGCGCAGCGCCCAGCGGGCGCTGGCCCGGGTCGGTGCGGAGGTGACCGTGACGGCCGACCTGGCCGCGGCCCGGGCCGCGGACGGTCTGGTGGTACCCGGGGTGGGTGCCTACGCGGCGTGCATGGCGGGGATCGACGCGGCCGGCGCGGCACCGGTCATCCACGAGCGGGTCACCCAGGGGCGTCCGGTCCTCGGGATCTGCGTGGGAATGCAGGTGCTATACACACTCGGGGACGAGCACGGCGTGCGGACCCGCGGGCTCGGCGTGCTCGCCGGGCGGGTACGGCGCCTGGCTGCGCCGGTCCTGCCGCACATGGGCTGGAACACCGTGGCACCGCCGGTCGGGACGGTGCTCTTCGACGGTCTGCCCACGGATACCCGCTTCTACTTCGTCCACTCGTATGCGGCCGAGGCTGAGCCCGAGTCCGGGGACACCGTGGCCGAGCACGGCGAGCCCTTTGCCGCGGCCGTGGAGCGAGGTCCGGTGTGCGCCACCCAGTTCCACCCGGAGAAGTCCGGGGACGCGGGTGCCTACCTGCTCGCCAACTGGCTGCGCACCCTCCGCTGATTCGCAGGCCCTGGGCTTATTCCGCAGGGCTTGCTCCGCAGACCCCGGCTTATTTCGGAGCCTCTGGGCTTGCTCCGGGGACCCCGGGCCCGGGGGTGACGCTGCCGTGCGTCGGGCTGTCCGGTTGATGTGATCAACCGCGCATGCGCGGTACCGGGAAAGGCGCCGGTCTGCCTGCTGCGCGCCTGCCGGCACTGGTTCGATAGTCGGGATGGTGGGGGTGGTGCCCCGTCCCGGAAGGAGCGAGTGTTGGTCCCGTCCCGCCGGGCCTACGGTGGTGCAGGCTGTTTCGACCCCCGCGATCCCGATCTCGTCCGTGACCCGTATCCGGTCTTCGCCGAGCTGCGGGCGGCCGGCCATCCCCTGTGGAGCGAACAGCTCGGGATGTGGCTGGCCGCCAGGTACCGCGATGCCGACGCGGTGGTGCGCCATCGCGCGCTGGGCAGGATCCACCCGCCGAGACAGCCCGAAGACCTGTGGGCGCTGTTCAACCAGCTTGAGTGTGACTCGGTCCTTGGCTGCGAGCCGCCCAAGCACACCCGGTTGCGTGGGCTGCTCGGCAAGGCGTTCCTCCGTAGCAACATCGAGCAGCTGCGTCCACACATCGAGGAGCTGTGCGCGGGCCTCCTGGACGGGCTGGCGGAAAGGAGCCGGGACGGCGAGCGGTTCGACCTGATCGCCGACTACGCCGAACCACTGCCGGTGATGATCATAGCTGAGCTGCTCGGCATTCCGGACGGCGACCGGCACCTGCTGCGCCCGTGGTCGGCGGCCATGATGAAGATGAACGAGTACGGACGAACTCCCGCCGCGGAGGCTGCCGCCCGCGCTGCCGCGGCGGAGTTCGATGCCTTCGTCCGGGAACTCGCGGCACGGCGCCGTCGCGTCCCCCAGGACGATCTGATCACCCATCTGGTTCAGGCGGAGCAGGAGGGGGAGCAGCTCAGCGAGGACGAACTGGTCGCCACGGTTGTGGTGCTGCTCAACGCCGGGCACGAGGCCAGCGTCAACTGTCTCGGCAACGGAATGGTTGCACTGTTGAACCATCCCGACCAGCAGCGGCGTCTGGCCGACCGTCCGGTGGAACTCGCCGCGACCGCGACCGAGGAGTTCCTGCGCTTCGACTCACCGCTGCACCTTTTCGAACGGACCGCGATGGCGGACGTCGAGATCGGTGGAGTCGTCGTCCGGACGGGGGAGCGGATCGCCGCCCTGCTCGGTTCGGCCAACCGGGATCCCGAGGTGTTCGAGCGGGCCGACCAGTTCGACATCGGCCGGGAGCCGAACCCGCACATCGCCTTCGGCGGCGGTGTCCATTTCTGTGTGGGCGCGCCGCTGGCTCGGGTGGAGGTGGCGATCGCCATGCGCTGCCTGATCGAACGCTTCCCGCGCCTGAGGCTGGCGGGCATTCCCGTGCGGCGTCCGGCATTCGTCCAACGCGGCTGGATCCACATCCCGGTCACGGCCTGACATCAGCCGGACAGTTGGTCCCTGTGGACCGGTGTTGGTGGACGTGGACCGTATGGGTAGACATGGACCCATACGGGTGGATGTAGACCGGTATTGATGGATGTGGACTGGTATCGACGGGCGCGGCATGAGTGAAGTTGCATACCGCGCCCGAAATCTCACATCCTGTTGTCTCAGAGTGGGTGGTTGCCTGCGAGCCGGCCGAGGAAGGCGGTGTTGTCGTAGAAGTTCTCGACCTCGACCAGTTTGAGGTCGTCGGTGCATCGGACCACGGTGACACCGAAGATCTCGATGCGTTCGCCGGTCGGGGGCAACCCCTTGTAAGGTCCGCTGAAGGTACCCCAGTGGCGCCACTTGAATGTGATCACGGGTGGCGGTGAGTAGACTTCCAGAACCTCCCAGAAAAAACCGCCGGGAAATGCTTCGTGAAACACGCGGTGGGAGGACTCGAAAGTTTCGTCGTTCGCCGAGTAGTAGGGGTTCTCGCCGATCAGAACGTTGTAGCTACCCTTCTCGGCGAGATCGACGGCAGTGGCCGCGGGGCCGCCGTTCACCCGGACGCGCAACTGGTCGGTGACCATGCTGACCCACTCGGCCGGGTTCTTCTTGTGCGAGAGCTCCATCTCGAACACCTGGACCACGCGCTCGACGATGTCGGCCAAAGAGCCCTCGGTGTGCTGGTGGGTGCGTTCCCGGGGCATCGTCTCCTTCGAACGGCTGTAGTCCGGCGGTGCGCCGTCACGCCACCGCATGCCGGTGGAATCGGCAATGACGGCGTCCCGGCCCCGCACATGCAGTGGCTGTTCCTCTGACGTCTGGTCGCTCACCGCTTCTTCCTCCTGTCACCTGCTCGTCACCGCGACGCGTCGAGCGTCCGGGCGGGCCGAAGGCGGCGCTGTCGTTTTTCTTCTGCGTTGCCGGCGGCCCAAGTCCCGGGCTGCTGGAAAAGTCTTCCGGGATGAACGGACCTGGTGCTGTCGGCCCTCGTGTGCTGCTGTCGCGGCCGGCTTCCGGCCACCATGAAACCGGCCACCATGAAACCGGCCATCGTGAAACCAGCCGCCGTGAAACGGTGAACCCGCTGAAAATTTCGATCCTATTTCAAAGCCGGGCTCTCGACCAATCTAGGCCCCGGGCCGGCTGGTGAGAACAGGGCGAACGTCCCGGATTATCAGGTGCGAAAAGATACCGGATGGATGTGCGCGCCCGGGAACTTCGGCGTCCGGCGGAGGGACCTGTGTACCGTCGCTGGCCCCGCGTGGATCCAGCCCCGTCGGCTCAGCCGCGTCTCAGCCACGTGGGTTCACCGACGACCCCGGCAGCCGGGAGGAGGGATCAGAAGGCGGGTTCCACCTTCATGGTCGATGAGGCCGTGCGCGCGACTCGTCGATCATGCGGAGCAGCTCGGTGTGGTCCGGAGTGGATCTTCGTCATGCTTGTCTGCGCGATCCGGGAATCCGGGTAATCCGGGGCACAACGGGTGTGCCGGGATGTCGCCGGTTGCCGGGGAGCGCCCGAATGACTGATCAGGCTTGACTCTGGGGTCGGCTGCTGATTCCCTCAAACTGTTTCGAGTCGATGGAAGCCGGTGTGAATCCGGCGCGGTCGCGCCACTGTTACCAACGTCGTCCCACGAGGGCGACGCCCGGAAGTCAGACCCATCGCCGGACATGTCCTGCCCGAGTGGAACGCGTGATTCCTGTGGAGGTCCCGTCATGGCACACCCAAGCGTCCTGGACGCCCCGGCCGTTCCCGCGCCGCTGCCGACGATCCCGCTGAGCGAGCTGGCTCCGTTCGCGATCTTCGGGTCGGTTCTGGCGCTGGTCCTGCTCTACTTCGTCGGCGCGGAGCAGGGCGCGATGTCGCTCGTGGGCGGCAGCAACGTCCACGAGTTCGTACACGACGCCCGTCACCTGCTCGGCTTCCCCTGCCACTGAGCGGGCGCGACATGGTTCGCACACTGCTGATCCGCGGGATGCTGGTCGGCGTGGTCGCCGCCGTCCTCGCCTTCGTCGTCGCGAAGATTCTCGGGGAGAGCCAGGTCGGCCACGCGATCGCGTTCGAGTCGGCCCATGAGGTGGCCCAGACCGCTCACGAGCCGGAGCCGGTGTCCCGGACGGTGCAGAGCACGATCGGCCTGTTCACCGGCCTGCTGGTGTTCGGGGTCGCCATTGGTGGGCTGTTCTCCCTCGCCTATGCCTGTGCGCAGGGCCGGCTGGGCGCCCTGCGCGCACGCGCGACCGCGGGCTTGGTGGCCCTTGCCGGCTTCGTGGGGGTGTACCTGCTGCCCGACCTGAAGTACCCGGCCAACCCGCCGGCGGTCGGAAACCCCGACACGCTCGGCGAGCGCACCAGCCTGTACTTCAGCATGATGTTGATCTCGCTGGCCGTGGTCATCAGCGGTTGCGTGGCCGCTCGGCGACTCGCCCCCAGGTTCGGTGGCTGGGATGCGGCGCTGCTGTCGGCGGCGGGCGGCCTGGTGGTCGTCGGCCTTGCGTACTACGTCCTGCCGCGTGTGCACGAGACGCCGGAAGGCTTCCCGGCGGATGTGCTGTGGCGGTTCCGGATCGCTTCGCTGACGATCCATGCGACGGTGTGGGCCACCGTCGGGCTGCTGTTCGGGGCCCTGACAGAACGCGCCAACCGTACCGTCCCGGCTGTGCCGCCGGCCCCCGTGCCAATCTTGGCGGGGGAGCGTCCCATGGCCTCCTCGGGCGGATCGCCGGTCGCCACCGGGGCGTGAGCGCGGGCGAACCGCTGCGCCTCACCCTGGTCAGCCACGCCCGGACCGCTGCCATACGAGCGGCGCGCTTCGGCGTCGATGACGACACCATCGATGACGCCGAAGCGCGCCGGGCCGCGGATGCAGCCGCAGCGCACACGTCACATACACCGCATATACCGCATACGTCCTTCGGGCGGGCGCTGCGTTCCGGGCGGGCCCTGTGCGACCTCTCGTTGCGTACCCGTCAGACAGCCCAGGCGCTGGGGCTGTCGGCCGCGCCAGATCCCGCCCTGCGTGATCTCGACGTCGGGGCCTGGGTAGGACGCTCGCTCGAGGAGATCAGCGCCTCGGACCTGCGTGCCTGGACCGATGACCCGACCGTGGCACCGCACGGCGGCGAGTCCGTCGCGGACCTGGTGAACCGCGTCGGGGGCTGGCTTGCCGCCCGGGTGCCCGAACCGGGAAGCACGATCGTTGTGACGCATCCGGCGGTCGTCCGCGCCGCGCTGGTCACAGCGATGCGATCGCCTCCGGAGGTCTTCTGGCGCATCGACGTCCCACCGCTGTCCACCACCCTCCTGCACGGGCGCCTGACGTCCGGGAGCGCAGGAGGCGTGGTGTGGACCCTGCGGCACGCCTGCCTGCCGCTGTGAAGTCCGGGACCGTCGACCTATGCGTCGTCGCCTGACGACCATGGGCCGCATGGTGCACGTCCCCTGCACGGTGGGACAGGACGGTGTCTGGTGTGCCCACGCCTACGTCGGTCGTGTCGGCTGCAGCGGCAGGGGGGACACCCGCGAAGAGGCGCTGGCGGATCTGCGCGACGCCGTCGTCATGGGTTGCCGAGGATGACGGTGCTCCAAGCGTCGGGCGGCGCAACCCGTGGCCCCCTGGCTGGCCCTGACGATCGTCGGATCTCGCCCTTCGTAGTTGTGAATTCGTGGAGTGATCCGAGGCTCGAGCCGCTGGCGGTATACCCGACTTGTACTGGCTCAAGCGAACGAGTCGTGAAGTTGGATTCAATCTGGATTGAATTGGTCGCGCCGGCCGTGGATCTCTCCGTGATCGGCTCCCTGCGCATCGCTGGTTGGGATCAGGGCGACGGTGAGAGACTGGACTGTGGCGGAGGGACGAGTACTGTTTCGCCGCCGCCGCCGCCGCCTGCCGAGTCAGTTGAGGATCTCCGATGACGGACATGGACCTGCTCGCCACCCTGAACAGCCTGGTCGCCAAGGGCATAAGTGGTGAGGCGCCGACCCGGGACGAGGCCCTGGCCGTCCTGCGCAGTGATGATGACGATCTGATGGATGTCATCGCCGCCGCCTACCGGCTCCGGCGGAGGTACTTCGGTAAGCGCGTCAAGCTGAACTTCCTGGTGAACCTCAAGAGCGGGCTCTGCCCGGAGGACTGTTCCTACTGCTCCCAGCGGCTCGGCTCGGACACGGGAATCTTGAAGTACACCTGGCTGGGGCCCGAGGATGCCGCCGAGACGGCCGGCGCCGGTATCTCCGGTGGTGCCCGCCGGGTGTGCCTGGTCGCGAGCGGTCGCGGGCCGACGGACCGTGACGTCGACCGCGTGGCGGACACGATCAGCGCGATCAAGACCGTGCATCCGGACGTGGAGGTGTGCGCGTGCCTCGGCCTGCTGTCCGACGGGCAGGCCGCGCGGCTGCGGGCGGCCGGCGCGGACGCTTACAACCACAACCTGAACACGGCCGGTGAGAAGTACTCCGACATCTGCACGACGCACACCTATTCCGACCGGGTCGAGACCGTGCGTGAGGCCAAGCATGCCGGCCTCTCGCCCTGCTCGGGCGTCATCGCCGGCATGGGGGAGAGCGACACCGACCTCGTCGATGTCGCCTTCGCGCTGCGTGAGCTCGAGCCGGACTCCATCCCGGTCAACTTTCTCATCCCGTTCGAGGGCACGCCCCTGGGCGCGGAGCGGAACCTCAATCCCCGGCAGTGCCTGCGGATCCTCGCCATGGTCCGGTTCGTCAACCCGACGGCCGAGGTACGGCTCTCAGGCGGCCGGGAGATCCATCTCGGCTCGATGCAGCCCCTCGCCCTCTCGGTGGTGAACTCCATCTTCCTCGGTGACTACCTGACCAGTGAGGGACAGGAGGGCCACCAGGACCTGAGGATGATCGTCGAGGCGGGTTTCACGGTGGAAGGCCTCGCCGACGTCGAGGCCGTCGCGGCGGCCGTGGGCGTGGGCTCGCAGCGGGTCGCGCTGCGTCAGCGCGGCGCGGGCACCGATCTGCCCCCCAACGCCTGACCTCGGGTGATCCCGGGCTGACGCCGGACTTTTCGGACGCCCCGGCCGGAGCCGCAGATAGCCTGAGAATGCTACAGCCGGCGCAGGACGCGGGCGCGGCCGGCCATCGCCCGGGCGACCACGTCGGCACTCGGCGCCATCCGGTCGGAACCATGCGGGCAGCGAACGGGTCGGAAAGCCGGAGTTCAGCTATGTGGCGCTCCAATGGAGCGCGTGGGGCGCACGTGCGCAACGTTCCCTGGCGACCGGGAAGCTGAGCGTGATCATCAAGATATCCAGGACCTGCGACACGCTCGTGTCGTTCACCGCGTGTCAAGGCGGGTGACTCTCGGGCCTGTGGTGTCACAGATCCGGCCCGACCGGTACCAGTTCGGAGATGTGAGGGCAATCTCTGCAGGCATTCCTGCTGGGCGTGCTCACCCGTCAGGCGCGGTTCGCGCGAAACCAGCCGACCATGCCGAGATCAACCGATCCAGAACCTTGTTCGATCGGCCAAGCAGCCACCAATCAGTACGACACCGGCTTCTCAGCGCGGGGCGCCGAGGCATGGCTTATCCTGAGTCGAGCTGCTCTGGCCCTGCTGGTAGGCGCCGCAGACGATCACCGCCACCGGATGCTTGCCGGTCTGATGTAGCAGCACGAGGGTCTTGTCCACGGGCGGCTGGTTGACGCCTGCCGCGTAGTGAATATAGCCGGTTGCGCCGTTGAAGGTGATGCTGCCAGCTCTGAAGAAGGCTTCCATGTCGGTAGGGCGGGCCGTCGGGTTGCCTCCATAGGTGATGTCGGCGACCCGGGAGAGCACATGGAAGGCGTCGTATGCCACTGCCGAGTGTCCGTCCTCGAGCCAGGGGTCCTCGCTCTTGGTCGTGCTTGTGACGAAGGTGTTGTAGTCGTTGACGAAGTTCTTGGTGGCGGAGTCGGCGCGGGCGTCGTCCGTGGGAAGCCGGTGCGCGGAGTAGTAGAGCCGCAGCCACTGCTTGTTGTTGAAGACACCGGTCTGGGAGACGTTGCCGCCGAGCTCGTTGCCGCCGAGCACGGTGACGTCGTGGTGGGTGCAGGTGCCCTGGGTGTCGAAGCTTGTGACGAACGCGGTGAAGTCCTGGGCGCGGCTGGACCAGTAGACGACGGTATCTGGCTGTTCGGATATCTCTTCGCAAACCCGGTTCGCCAGGTTGGTGGTGTCGGTGTAGTTGGAGGTGTCGGGTGGCAGGCCCGTGGGGGCGGTGCTGCCCTGCGTGAAGTTGATCCTCTGGCTCTTGCCTTGGAAGCGGGTCATGAACTGCTCCGCGAGACTTCGGCTGTATAGATCGTCGTAGTCCTCGATGACGAGGGCCTGTTTGGCCGGGACGCATCCGCCGCTGTCACCGTGTCGGGCAATGATGTGTTGTGTGGCGGCGAAGGCCCCTGCGATCGCGGCCTCGCGGCTGTTGAGTGGTGTGACGGGCCAGTAGGACGACTCGCCGAGCATTTCGTTGGCGGTAGCGGTGGTGCCGATGGCCAAGATGTTCGCCTCGTCAAGTACCTTGAGAGCCGCTTTGGTCTCGTTCCTGCTCTGCGCGTAGCCGAGGACACCGATGACCTGTTTGTAGTCGTCGCTGTGATCGGTACGCGGCGTCCAGATGCGGACCTGCTCGACCAGTTCCCGCGCCTTCTGCTCGGCGTCGTGGAAGGCCAGGCCGGTTTCACGGACGTCGACCAGCAGGGGGACCTGGCTACGGTCGGCGTTCGCGTCCTGATTGAGTTTACGCTGCCAAAGGGCGATGCCGCGCAGCTCGGGGATGGTGCCGTCGAAGAGGGTGTCGATGGGGCTGGTTGGGCGGTTCGACACGAAGACCACAATGCTGCGGACAGTCCTGCCACTCCTGAAGAGCGCCACGGCACGCTCGTTCTGCTGCTGGATCGCCGCGACCGCCGCGTCATACCAGCCGGTGGGATCCGTGGCCACCTGGTCGCTGCGCGCTGACGCGGCTACCGGATCGGGGCCGCCGACGCAGCCGTGCGAATCGCGCGACCGCGGCACCGTAAGGGCTGCCATGGCGACCGCCAGCGCGACCGTACCGGCAATCCACGCGATTGTTATCATCCGCCAACTGAACCGGAAGGTCTTCGGCTCCACGAGGCGGATGGGCAGCCCCGGCCGGTTGAAGGACTCGTCGCTGAGCGGCACGAGCACGGGGTTTCCGCTGTTTGGTTCGTGGAGCAGATGACCGGCTGGTCCAAGAGTGACCTCCTGGGGTGGTCCGATTCGGTTGAGCAGGGCATCGGACGGCCGACCGATCGCGATCACCAGGGGTCCCGGCGCATGCGCGCTCTGCTGCATCTCGCAGAATGCGGAAAGGAATCGCTCGGCGCGCAGTACCTTCGCGCGGGTCTGCGCCGCCTCCTCCGGGGGGCTCTGCTCCGGGTCGCGGGGCAGCGGCACCAGTATGACGGGACGGGCCGTGCGGCGGCGCCTCTTGGGCCACAAGCCGCCCGTCGGCGGATCGGACAGGTCCTCTAGCAGGGCCCTCAGCAGTAGCTGTTCCAGTACTACCATCGCCTCTTCGTGGCGGGAGTGTCCGTCCGGCCGCCCTGCCTCGGCCGCCGTGTCTGCCTGCGCTAGGCGGACGACCTGCCGCTGCGACAGGTCGTTCAGCACCCGGAAGACGTTCTCGTCGGTGTTCTCCTGGGCGCCCAACGGCCCTCTCCGCCCACGCCGTCCCGGCAGCCGGATGGGCCGGATGAGCTGATGCGTCTTGCGCCGAGCCCACAGCCACCGGGGCAGGGTCCGCGTCAGGGGCAGCCATACCAGGCTCACCAGCCAGCCGTACACGGGGCTACTCACAGGCGGGGTGTCTCGCCGCTGATCGTCCACAGAAAGGCCGGCAGCCCCCCTTGCTGCACCCGCTTGGCGTAGGCGGAGTCCCGCAAACCCCGCGCGCTCGCATCCGGCCCGGCTCCCTCGCCCTGTTTCTGGATGTCATGGACCACGCCTTTCAGCAGCGTGAACTGCGGGAAGCGATCAGGCGTCATGTGCCGGGGCCTGCCAAAACCGAGCGAATCACCCGCCTGTTCGGTGAGCAGCGGTCCGCCCGACTCCGCATCGAGCTCCGCGTACGGCACCAGCTTCCCGCCCTGGTCGATCGGCTTCCGTAGCGCTTCCACGACCCTGCGGACCCGCTTGTCATACTCGGGTCCGTCGCCCCGCACCTGCAGAACGAACAACGTCGGTTTCGTCATCAAGTAGCTGCGGTCCACCGGCGCTACCGCCGTCGGGAACTCGCGGACGAAGGTTTCCGCCCCCGTGTCGTCCGGGAAGCCATGGAACGCGTCGGGGGGTGGGGGCATGCGTCGCGGGCCGGGGGGCATGGAGTCTCCATCGCGTCGAGAGCTGATCTCCTTAGGTCTGACACCTTATGACTGACTTTCGGGGGAACTTGACCCTCCCCCCAAATCCTCCGAATCATGGAGGCATTGGCTATAAGGAGCAGCCGTGCCAGAGACGAGACGTCGCTATGACCGGGAGTTCCGTGAAGGGGTTGTCCTGGGCGGGTCGGGTGGCAGGCGTTCCGGCAGCCGGCGTCGCTATGACCGGGAGTTCCGTGAAGGGGTTGTCCGGATCGTGCGGAGACAAGCAAGCCGATCGTGCAAATAGCCCGTGACCTGGGCATCAACGAGGGGACGTTGGGGAATTGGGGTGCGCCACGTATGCGGGCTCATCGAAGTTAAGCGGGGTTGAGGCATTCGCGGGCTCGGCGGGTGGTTGCGCAGCGTGTTCGTAGCCGCTGGTTGGCGGGTTGCGGTAGCCGAAGGCGTTGCGGGCGTCGAGTTTGACGACCCGGTTGTAGCCCTCGCTGCCGGCGTTGGTGATCCCGGTGTGCAGGAACGCTTCGATGCATGGCCACCAGGTGCTGATCGTGGTGGCGAGACGTTCGAGTTCGGGGATGCCGGCGTCGGCGCACCAGGTGTAGAACCTGGTGAGCCGGTGGGCGATCACGGTACGGTCGGGGTGGGTGCCGGCGAGAGCGAGCATGGCGCGCAGCTCCTCCTTGCCGATCCAGGCGGCGAGGATGGTCTGTCCGGGTTCGCCGAGGTCGACCAGGGTGTTCCACGGTTTCGTGAGCTGGCGGCCGGCGAGGTTCTCCCGGTTGCGGCGCAGCAGGTTACGGATCTTCCATTCGGGGTCGCTGTCGCGTACGCGTCGGCCTCGTAGCAGGGTGGTGACCCGGCGGCGGATCTCGGCGACGGCGTCGTTCGCTAGCTGCACCAGATGAAAATGGTCGACGATGAGGGTGGCGTGGGACAGGTAGCGGCGGACGGCGGCGGCGAACACGGTACACATATCGATCGCGACGTAGCGGATTCGGTGCCGCCAGGCGACGGGCTGGCTGGCGAGCCGGTAGGCGACGTCGTCGGCGGTGCGGCCCTCGACCTGGCCGAGCATCCCGTGCCCGCCGGCGAGGTCGGTGAACCCGACGTGCCACCGGTCGGCCAGCACCCGGGCCTTCGCCGGCATGGCCACGCCCGCCGGCCCGGCGGGCAGGGGCTCGGGCGTGGGCTCGGTGGGCGTGGGCTCGGTGGGTCCGCTACCAGCCGGTTCGGGGGGCGCCGCCGGTTCGGGGGCGCTGATGGCTCCCCGCCAGCGCGGTCGGCCCCGGCGTGTCTCGTCGATCCCGAGCACCTCGACCGGCGGTGTGGCCGCGCCGGTCAGCGGCGTGGCCGTGTCGCGCACCGCGTCCATGACCGTCGGCCAGGACAGCCCCAGATGCCGCCCGCCGGCCACCACCGTCGCGCAGATCCCGTCGACGACCAGCGTCCCGGCCGCCTCGCGTAGCCGGGCCGTCAGCCGCGCCCGCGGCGGCACCGCCGGCAGCGACTCGGTGAACGACCCCCGCGGACACCCCGGCTCCCGGCAGTACCACCGCCGCTTGACCCAGACCAGCCGCAGCGGGCTGGATCCGCACGGCAGGTCACGCGGCCGGGTCGCCACCACACCTTTGACCCGGTCCGCGAACACCCCGCAGCGCGGGCACGCCCGCGCCGTGTCGTCCGCGGTCTGCAGCCACACCTGCCGTGACCCGTCCGGGAACAGCTCGACGCGCCGGACCTCCAGACCGTCAAGGTCCAGCAGACGTGTCGCGTCATTCGTATGATCGTCCAAGTCCGTAACCCCGTGGCGTCTGGTTGCGTTAGGAACGATCAAGATCGCCGGGGGTTGCGGGCCTTTCTTGTCACGACATGCGGGCGTGCCACATCAGACCACAGAGACTACGACAAGCCAACATCACACACGGTCGCCAGGGTGGGCTGAGATCCCACAGCCCACCCCGATCAACTTCGATGAGCCGGGTTGTCCGGCCGGGAGCAACCTCGGACTCGAACCCCCATAGCGGCCTGGGGACCTGGGTTTCCGGGAGCGCGCCAGAGGCATGATCGCGCTGCTTTTGGCTCTCTGGCCGGGTTATCCCACGAGTTCAATGTCGGTGAACGGTACAAGCTGGGCAGTCAGCCAAGATGAGCAGCCAGTTAACAAGCTCTATGCGGCATGTCGGGCCGGGCGCCTTCGCAAGGCGCGCGTCGGCCGTGTAAAGCGGGCAGTCGAGGCTCTCGGCGAGCGCTACGTAGCAGGTGTCGTAGGGCGTGACGTTGTTCCGGAGCTCGAATGCTCGCCGGAGCAGCGGGCGAGCCGGGTAGCGGGCTAGCGGTAGGGCCATCAGGTCGTCGAGGGCGGCGGAGAAACGGTCTGTGTCGATGTCGCCTGCTCGCCATCGGCGTCGGAGTACCGACGCTGTCTCGACGTCGGCCAGGTCCGGGACGGCGACGTCGCCAGCGCCGAGTAGGACGCCGCGGGCGCGATCGCCGTCCTCGCCGTCCTCGCCGTCCTCGGCGTCGTCGCCGACGGCGTTGGCGAGGATCGAGGCATCCAGGACGATCAACTTAGTCGCGGTCCGCGTCGAGATCGGCGACTGCCTGTTGGAAGCCGACTCGACCGCCCGATCTAGTCGTGATCCGATTGATTACTTCGTCCAGGGTGGGGGTCGTCGCGTGCCGGGTGAGCTGGACCGTCAGGTACTGCTGCAACGACTGGCCCGCGTCGCGGGCTCGTTCCTGCAGCCTGCGGTGGATGTCGTCGGGAAGGTCGCGGACCACGACGGTCGTCATGCATGCATGATGCATGCCCTCAGATCGACTGTGCAGCCCGCCGACCACGACGATCTCAGCTCAGCTCAGCTCGGTGGTGCGGTCAGTGTGACGGGCAACCCGCCACAACCAAGCCATCTGTCACCGGCGGAACAGGTGCGGCATGCCTGCCCGCCGCTTTGAAGGCGTACGGGCCCGGTGCGAAGTCGGCTACCTGCCGGACGATCAGTTGCCGGTGGAGCGGTAGTGGCGCAGGCCGGTACGCCAGGCTGCGGTGGCGAGCGCGAGCAGGGCGGCGGCCACCAGCGGTGAGGCGAAACGGAACAGGGACGGCAGGCCGAGGGGGTCGGGCTTGGCGAGCACGTACAGGGCGGGCTGCCAGTTGAGGAATGCCAGCGGGACGAGAAAGGTCAGCATCCGCATCCCGTCCCGACCGTAGATCGACATCGGGTACTGGGTCAGGAAGCTCCCGCCGTAGGTGACCGCGTTCATCGCCTCCGCGGCCTGCTCGACGACGAACTGGAACGCCGCCCCGGCAATCCAGACTGCGCTGAAGATGCCGATCCCACAGATGATCATAGTAATGACGAGCAGCATGCGGCCGATCGTCCAGTGCACGTCCAGCCCGGCGAGGGACAGTCCGAGGACGCCGACGCCCTGGACGAGGCCACCGAGGCGGCGTGGGGAGAAACCATCCGTGGCGACCTGCACGAGCAGCCCGACCGGCCGGACCAGCATCACGTCGAGACTGCCGTCCCGGATCCGTTCGCCGACCCGGTCCAGCGACCCGAACAGCAGGTTGGACACGGCGAAGGAGGTGCAGGACGTACCGAACAGGAAACCCACTTCGGCGAGGTCGAAGTCGGCCAGCCGCGGCACGCGGGCGAACAGCACACCGATCACCACGATGTCCAGGCCGGTTGCCAGGAACTGCCCGACGGCCAGCAGCAGCACCGAGACGCGGTACTGCCAGGCGACCCGCGTCCAGGCCGCTGCGAACAGCAGGTAGTGCCGTACCGCTTCGTACCGACCGTATCGTTCATGCCGGCCGTATTGTTCATGCCGACTGAATCGGGCCGTCTCGCTGTCAGCCACCCTGGATGACCAGCTTCCGGGTGGCACGGGCGGTGAGCGCACGACCGGACGCAAGGAGCACGGCGGCCCATCCCGCCTGCAACGCGATCGCTGCAAACAGCGACGCACCGGTCCGGTTGCCGAGGAACACGTCCGCCGGTATCTGCATCATCGCGGCGAAGGGCAGCGCCTCGGCAAGGCCACGCAGCGCTCCCGGCATGATTGTCAGAGGTACGGAAATACCGGACAGGAACACCGCGCACAGGGTGTAGGCGCTTTCCAGCCCCCGCTGGTCGAGAAGCCAGAAGCTCGTGAGAGCGATCAGGTAACGCAGTCCGAAACTGACCAGGAAGCCCAGGGCCACGGACACGGCGAACAAGCCCCAGGTGCCGATGACGCCCCCTATGCCACCGGATGCCATGCCTGTGGACGTCGTGCCCGCTGACGTCGGCAGCCGCAGATCGAACAGGAGGGCCGCGACCGCCATGGGCGGCACCCCCCGGATGATCAGCTGGACGGCGGCGCGTCCGCCGTCGTCCGCCAGCCACCACGTCTGGAAGCTCACCGGCCGGGCCATGTCCATCGCCACGGCACCGGAACGGACACGCTCGGGCAGGTCTATGCCACCGCCGAACAGCGCCATCGACGTGATCAGGGCCTGCCCGAGGAAGACGAACGTCACGACACCGCTGGTGTCGTACCCACCGAGGCCGGGTCGCTGGTGCCACACCTGGAGCAGGACGTAGGCGCGGATGATCCCGAACACGGTGTTGGTGAACGCGCCGGCGGTGGTGGCGGCCCGGTAGCCGGCGTACCGGCGGGCGCTGCAGCGGGCAACCGTGAGGTAGGTGGCAACGCTCCCTCTCACCGTGGTGCCGCTGTCATGGCCCCGGCGCCGGTCATCGTCACGCCGGTCGTCGTTGTGCCGGTGGGCGTCGTGCTGCCGGCATCGTGTTCCGTCGTCATGGTGACGCTGCCGTGTCCGACGTTCCGCCCTGCCGGGGGATGGGGCGGCGCCCGCTGGTGCCCGAGGTGTACAGCCGGGCTATGACGTCCTCGATCGCCGGTTCGCGGATGGACAGATCGACCAGCGGATACTGGTCGGCCACGGTGGAGACCAGCGGTGCCGCGCTCGTGCCCGCCGGAAACGCCAGCCACTGGCGCGGTCCGTCCACCCTGACCACCCGGGTACCGGCCACGTCGATCGGTGAGTGCGGTTCGGCCAGATCGACGACCAGGATGCGTTCTCCGCCGATCTGGGCACGCAGGTCGTGCAGCCTTCCGTCGAAGCCCAGCCGGCCATGGTCGATGACGAGTACCCGAGGGCACAGCTGCTCGATGTCGGTCATGTCGTGGGTGGTGAGCACAATGGTGGTCCCGCGTTCACGGTTGAGTGCGGCGAGGAATCCGCGTACGGCGGCCTTGGAGACGACGTCGAGACCGATCGTCGGCTCGTCCAGATACACGATCTCGGGGTCGTGCAGCAGCGCGGCCGTGAGATCGCCGCGCATGCGCTGGCCGAGCGAAAGCTGCCGGACGGGAGTTTCGAGGAAGGGGGCCAGCTGCAACAGGTCGACGAAATGGTCGAGGTTCTCGCGGAATCTGTCCGGCGGTATTCGATAAATATGACGGAGGAGGTCGAAGCTGTCCCGTAACGGCAGATCCCACCACAATGTCGTTCGCTGCCCGAACACCACTCCCAGACGACGTGCCAGCTCCATGCGCTGGCGGGACGGATCAAGGCCGCAGACGCGGATGCGTCCGGCGCTGGGCACCAGGATCCCGATCAGCATCTTGATGGTCGTGGACTTCCCGGCGCCGTTCGGCCCCAGATAGCCGACCATCTCCCCGGCGTTGATCCGGAAGGTCAGGTCGGCCACGGCGGGAACGTCCACCCGTTCACGGCGCAGCCGGCCGGCCCGGCGGCGCAGAACAAAGGTTTTCCCGACGCCGTCCATCTCGATGACGGGCTTCGCGTTCTCAATGACGAGCCCCGCGTTCGCCGGCGGGACGGCCACGCAGGCCTGGCCGTCCGGCGCGGATGCCGCCGGTGGGAACGCAGTGGTCATAACTGATCATCATAGCGTCACCGCTGCCTTGCGCTCGACGACGGTCACAGCCGTAGCGGCGTGCTACATTTGTCGCATGGTTACCTTGGTGCCGTCCCGGGAGCTTCGCAACGACACACGCGGCCTCCTCCGCCGCGTCGAGGCCGGCGAAGAAATGGTCATCACCGTTGACGGTCGCCCGGTCGCGCGGCTTGCCACGGTGAACCGGCGTCCTCGATTTATCGGTCGTGAGGAGTTCGTGCGCAGGTTCCTCGGCCGGCAGGCCGACCCGGGCCTGCGAGCCGACCTCGATGAGCTGGCCGGCGACACCACGGACGACCTGCCGCCGCTGTGACCGAAGCCGGAATCGCCGACACCTCGGTCTTCATCGCGCAGGAGTCGGGACGGGCGCTGAATGTGGATGCGCTGCCGGATGCTTTGGCGGTTTCCATTGTCACTGTCGCCGAGTTACGGGCCGGTGTGCTGGCCGCGACGGACCTCGCCACGCGCGACAGTCGGCTGATCACCTTGCAACAGGCGTTGGACCTCGATCCGCTGCCGATCGACGATGCCGTAGCCCAGGCATGGGCTCGGCTTCGGCTGGAACTACGCAACTCCGGCCGCCGGATGAAGGTCAATGACGCGTGGATCGCCGCCACCGCGCTCGCGTACGACCTCACCTTGGTGAGCCAGGACTCGGACTATGAGGGTGTCCCGGGTCTGAAGGTCATCCGGGTCTGAAGAACGTGTTCGAGAATCATTGCTCGCCGGAACCGTCGTGCCCGCTTGTTCGCGGCGCATCCACCCCGATGCCACTCGCTGAGGGGACGCCCTGTTCCCGGTCGTGCTGAAGGTTTTCTCGCCTCCGTCCATGTCGAGGACGTCCACGGGCCGTATGGGAAGGGCCTTGATGGCGACCTTTGACGGTTTCGGCGGATTCGGGTGGAAAATCACGAAATATGATCTTTCGACGTGGCCTACTTCCGACCTACCCCACCGTAGATCCAGACGTTGCGGTAGCCCTTGGGGCGTTTGCCATCCGGCCGCCATGTCGGCACCTGCACGAGACCCGGGTCCACCAGCGTGCAGCCGTTGAAGAATGCGGTGATATCGGGATGACTGCGCACGGTGAGGGGTGAGACGGCAGTCTCATACGCCATGGTGACCTGGGTCGCTGTTTCGGGTCGCAGGTCACCCGTAGCGTGCGACAGCGCCAGATAGCTGCCCGCAGGCAGCGCATCGAGCAGAGTCCGCACGATGCCGGCGGGGTCCTCCTCATCGCGGATGAAGTGCAGAACGGCCACGAGGAGCAGGGCCACGGGTTCGGTGAAATCGATCAGATGCCGGACACGGGGATGGTCCAGGATCTCGTGTGGTTCCCGCAGGTCCGCCAGCGCGACCGCGGTCCGGCCGGTGCCGGTCAGCAGCGCGTTGGCGTGCACGTGGACGATGGGTACCACCCCTGGGTTACACACATCAATCGTGAAGCTTCAGCCCGGCCGCTGCGTGCCTCGGCATCGCCGCCACCGGATTGGTCTTTTCTGCCGTCGGGTGCGCTGATGACCGCGTGACTACGCCGCGTCGCGAAGCAGGTTGAACAGGTAAGTTCCCGCGCTTCCGACCAGGGCGAGTAGACGGGTGTTCGCGATCCATGCGCAGTCACTCAGGGCGCCATCTACCCGCATCATTGCCTCGCAGGATTGGCGAGGCGCGTGCCAGATCCGCACCGACCGGTCGTTGCCGGCGCTGGCGATCCAGGTGCCGTCGGGTGCCACCGCCACCGCGTTCACCCGGTCGGTGTGGCCGGTGAGGATGCGCCGGACGGCGGGGTCGGGCCGGTCCGGAAGTGGCCAGTGGTTGACCAGGCGGGGCCGGGGCATGGCGACCTGGGCGGCAATGGCTTGTGTTTCCCAGCCAGGCTCCTCGTGGAGCCGGCTGTGTAGTACGTCCATCACGCAGCGGGCCGGGGTCGTGGGCGTGAGCAGGTGCGCGGCCCGGGACAATCCACCCCGCAACGTCGCCGCCCTGCTGGTGGGCACCTGGGAGAGGTCTGCATAGGGCGCGGTCGGCCCGAAGCGTTGAAGCCTGGCGCCGACCCACCGCAGATCACCCGCGACCGCGTCCGCCTGCTCAACCCGACCCGCCTCAAGCAGGTGCTGAACGAGATGGTCCCAGAGGTAGGGCTGGGTCTCGTCGAGGTCCCACCAAGCCACTCGCGGGTTAGGCGCCCCCTCGGTCAGCGGCCCTGCGCCGGGCAGTCCGGCAGCTACCGCATCGAGCAGCGTCCCGTTGAGTGTGGCGAGACGATCCGGTCCCAACTGCGCACGGAGATAGTCCCGCACCACGTCATGCAGAAAGACCACACCGCGGTCGGCGTCCAGAGACACGAGCGACAACTGATCCATCTGCCGGCACAGCTGCCGTCCCCGCGTCGGGTCCACTCCCGCGGTCGCCTGCCACAGCAGAAGGAGCAGCCCGACTGGCACAGCCTCATCCTCAGCGAAGATCCCCAACTCGGCCAGCCGTTGCGCACCCTGGCCCGGCAGCAGGCTGGTACCAGCCTCGATCGTCGTGCGCACCGCCCGCGCACGCTGCACCGAATCGTTCAGGTTCAGCCCTGCGGGCACCTCGTTGAGATCGTCGACTGCGCCCGGACCAGCCGTATGTAGCCGCTGCAGCACCTCCCGCCCGGCCTCTGATACCTCCTGTCCCGTCCCGACCGCACCAGCGAGCAGCCGGTTGACCAGCCGCAACAGCAACGGCCACCTGCCCGTCGCTGCCAACAACCCCGCCGCCACCGGCTCCACCAGCGGCGGGTCAAGCTCCCACGTCAACACCCGTCTCGCCTGCTCCGGCGACATCTGGTCCACCCGCACCGCACCACCCGGCAACACCGCAGGCATCCGTGTCGTGACCAGCCGCGCACAGCGATGTCCGCCGATCAGGAACGGTTCCAGCTGTTCGGCCTCCCACACATCGTCGATCACCAACAGCATTGCCGGCTGCTCGTTTAACAGCCGTCCCAGATGCGCGCCCGCCAACCGCGGGTCCTGGAACGTCGTGTCATCTTTGAAGACGAACTGGATCGTCGCGCACACCTTCGCCGCCACCGCCGCCGGCCCCCCGCACATCCCGGCCCACCGTCACCAGGTAGATCCGACCCCGGAACCGGCGGCGAACCCGGCGATCAGCACACACCACCTCGGCCAACGTCGTCTTCCCGAACCCGCC
>NZ_CAAAFR010000110.1:0-4368 GCF_900634745.1 Protofrankia symbiont of Coriaria ruscifolia | reverse complement strand
GCCTCGTGGGGCGCCGCGGGAGCAGGTACCCGTACGGATCCGCAGCCCAGGGCTCCGGCGTGGACTCTGTTGGCTAACTCGAGGAGTGAATTACTGGACCATGGAGGGGCTGGTTCCGGACATGAGGGAAGACGCTGGGAGTCCGGCTTCCAGCGTTGTTTTTATCGGTGTTCGGTTAGCGGCTGCGGGCCTTCCTTTCTGTCCGGGTCGGACGATTATGCCGCTGGCGTGACGGTGACGGTATAGCCGAGTTTCTCCAGTTCGCCGACGAGATTCTTCCTGCGTCGTTCGGGGTCCCGGCGCCGGCGGGCGTGCCAGTCTCCACCGAGGTCCTGGTATACGGTGTTGTTCGCGATGATGTGCCAGTAGGCGATAAGAATGTCGTGGCGGGTCGCACCGATGGCTTTCAGAACACCACGGCGACCACGGACCTGGGCGTGGTGGGATGCCAGGTAGGTGTTCTTGCTACGGGCGGCGGCATGCGCAGCCTCGGTCAACGCGGTACGTAACCACTTGTTGCCGTGGCGGGTACGACCGGACAGGCGTTTCCCTCCCGAGGTGTGGTTCCCCGGGCAGATGCCCGCCCAGGACGCGAGATGGCCAGCGGTGGGGAACCGGCTCATGTCCAGGCCGACTTCGGCGAGCAGCACGGTCGCGGTGACCTCACCCACCCCGGTGATCGTGCGGATCCGGTCGACCGTCTCCCGAAAAGGGGCGATCATCACCTCGATCCGGTGGTCGAGCTCGTCGATCTGCTCGTCGCACAGGTCGATCCGTGCCAACAGCTGCGCGGCGAGGAAGCCGTGATGTCCGGAACGGAACGTGCCCGCGAGCGCCTCCCGCAGCTGCGGGATCTTGCTCCGGCAGCCGCATCGCGGACAAGACGCATGACGGCGGTGTTGCGTGCCGTCACCCGCCCCGGACCGCGTGGCATCTCGACCCGATCGCCCCGGTCCACCAGCAGATCGCAGATCATGACCTCCAGATGTGGCAGGAGATCAGGGAGCGTCTCCAGCCGCCCGACGACGTCGTCCAGCCACAGCGTGTCAGCCCGTGTGATCAAACGGTGGTTGGCGTCCCAGACCACCCGCGCATCGTCACCGACCTGGACCGCGGCGACGCCCGCGAACAGGCCGAACGGCGTGGGGCGACCCATCGACCGCAACAGGTACCGGATGACCGACAACGTCACCCGGTGGACCTGTTTCCCGCTGGAGATCCTCTCGTCGAGGACCTCCTCGACCCGGGCGGCAAAAGCACCGCTGGCATAGCGGATCGCGTCGGCGAATCCAGGTAGTTCCCACACATCGCGCAGCCACAGCCGGCAGGAGCCCGGGTCGGACAACGTCGGCCACTCGGCCGGTGTACGGGGCAGCGGAAGGACCGCCGCGCGCAGCATCGCACCACCGGCCTGGCGGTACAACGGCGTGTCAGTACCGCCCATCACATCCCTGTCGATCATTGTCGGCTACTGGCTGGTCGAGACGCGGGAGCCGGTGATCCGCTCTTTCCCCTGATCAGGCGCTGGCGCACGCCGACACGCAGGTGGAACCGCAGGTGTCACTGGTGTCGCACGCGCGCACCGTGTACCCCACCACCGCTTCGGTCGTCACCTGCACGTCGAGTCTGAACTCGTTCCAGGCGTCGAGCTGGGCCGGATCGGTCCGTTCCAGAACCGCGCTGGCAGGGGCACCGGGGGCCATTAATGATCACTCCTTCTGGGGGGCGGAGGGGGCTGCCCTGGTCTGTACAAGGGCCACCACACCGCGATGTGCACGACCACGATCGCCGCACGTCCCGCGCGGAGGAATCCCGATTTGCCGGGAGAGATGCCGGGAGAGATGGCGGGAGACTTACCGGGAGACATGAACTCGACCGGCTGTGTCCAGGGCCATCGCCGACGGGAGCGGCGGCTCGCTGCCCGGGCGTCCAGCGGCAGGAAGCCCGGCCGCGCCTCAGTTGATCGTCGGTGAGGACATCCCTCAGTCGAGGGCGTTACCGAACCGGAGCAGCGGTACGTCGTACAGGCCTGGGTCGCGTTCACGGCTCATCACCGGCCCGGCGGCCTCGATCACCAGCATCTCGGTCAGAAACTGAACTTTCGCCGACAACAGGTGGCTGGTGTGCGCCGCGGCGCTGTGCTGCTTGAGCCCGACCGAGACGTGGATGTGCGGCAGGATGCGGTCGGCGGTCTCGTCGTAGGCGATGGTGCCGCCGCCGAGAGCCTCGACGTTGGTCAGGTGCACCGCCGACCAGACCGGAGCATGGGGGTCGTCCAGTTTGCCGCAGGTGCCGACGACCTCCACCTCGGCGAAGCCGGCGATGAAGACGGGCACGAACCCCTGACGTACCCCGTTGGTGCGGCAGAAGTCGTCCAGGGCGGTGTAGAAGTCGTCGCCGTGGTCGAACGCTACCGCGAACGTCCTGCCGAGGGTCACCTGCTGGCTACGCATCTCACCGTCCCTTGCTTGCGTTGCCGGACCCGGCCCACGGCCAACGGTCAGGAGGGGCATAGCCGCCCTCGACAGCGAACGCCGCTTCGATCATCGTGCGGTCCGCGCCGGCCGCCAGCAGCGTACGCAGCAGAATCCGGGCCTTGTACGCGTCCAGGAACCCGGCCGCGATCAGCCCCCTGCCCAGAAGATCGCGTTCCGAGCCGGGAAAGCCGTAGGTGGCGGTGAGCACGGAGCCGGCACCGGTCCGGCTGGCGAGAACGACCGGTACCCGTCCTGCAAGGTCACCCAGGGCTGGTACGAGAGAGGCGGGCACATGACCGGCACCGAAACCGGCGATCACAGCACCGTCGACACGCTCCCCGAGAGCGTCCACCAGCAGCCCGTCATCGCCAAAGGTAACCATGACCAGCGGCACACGGAACGGGTGATCGCCCACCGGCGCCGGCACCACCACACGGTACGGAAGACAACTGAGGAACCGGGGCTGGCCCTCGACCAGATACCCCAGCGGGCCTCCGTTGGGAGAATGGAAGGTCGAGCCCGCGGTGGAATGCGTCTTGCGGACCCGCCGCGCCGCATGCACCTCATCGGCGAGCACCACCAGACAACCCAGGTCACACGCGGCCGAACTGGCGGCCGTCCGGACGGCGGCCAGCAGATTCGCCGGCCCGTCCGCTCCCGCCATGGTCGGATTGCGCATCGCGCCGGTGACAACGACGGGCCGTGAGCCGGCGTGGTGGAGGTCGAGCAGGTAGGCGGTCTCCTCGATCGTGTCCGTTCCCTGGACGACCACCACACCGTCGAGGCCGACGGCCATCCGCTTCCGCAGAAGCTCCGCAACCGCGGTGAGATCCTCGAATCCGAGGGAGGCCCCTGGCAGCCGACGAAAGTCGACGCTCTCCACGGCGATGCCGGTCTCAGCCAGTCCAGGCACCGCGGCCAGCAGCTCGCCAGCGGTCAACGCCGGGGCGACACCACCGTCCGCAGCCGCCGTCATCGCGATCGTCCCACCGAGACTGACCACGAGGACGCGTCGCTGGTCAGCCCGGGCATCAGACACAGGTGCCGCCCTTCAGCGGGAAGGAAACCGGGAAGGGACCACGGCCCTTGTCAGTCACCGGCCCCGATCCGGGCAATATAGCGGCACGCGGTCCACGCCAGCCGTGGAAAGCAGCCGACTCCTTGGCTCCGCGAACCCGGCGCAGCCGTACTCTCCCAACTCCCCGCACCGCCGCACCAGCCACGACCAGCCCAGATCCAGGTAGGCCGCCAGCGCCGACAGCCGCTCGACCGGGCTGCGACCGGCGATGACGGAACGAGCACCGGCATACGCCGCCACATCTCCATACTCCCGGATCGTAGAGCGATCGTCGGCAACACCAACCTGCCAGATCCCCTCGGCACCCACCCAGTTCGCCACCACGGCCCGACGCCCACGGTCCAGGACGAAGCCCTCCACCGCCGCGTACTCAGGGTCGGCGCACACGTGGATACGGATCCCGAACGACTCCATCAACGCCACGGCGAGGAACAGCAGTATCCGCTCGGCTGGCGGCGAGGTCGCGACCGCCCGGGACGGGACGCAGAAGCCTCTGCTCAACTCGTGACCGGCGAACCGGTCCGATATGGCCTGCAGATATTCGTACTTGTGCCGGAACAGCAGCCATACGCTGGCTTCCTCACCGCGCTGCTCACGGGTCCAGAACTCCGGAACCTGGTCCAGGGACGGCAGACGGCCCAGGATGTGCCGGGCGCAGAAATCGCTGCCCAGCCACATCCGCGACACCGCGGTGAGATCGCCTGCCAGGTCCCGCCCCGCCGACGAGTACGGCAGGCTCTCGTACCGGGTGACGTGCGGCCGCAGGTCGGCTAGTACTACAGCAACAGTGATCGTTGTGTGGTCTCATGTCAG
>NZ_CAAAFR010000109.1:0-2220 GCF_900634745.1 Protofrankia symbiont of Coriaria ruscifolia | reverse complement strand
CCAGGCAGAGACCACACGGAGATCACTGTTGCTGTAGTACTAGCAGGCTGTCGTCGCCGAGGAGTGGCTCGTCGAGGCTGACCACGGCCCACAGAATGCCGGCCGTCACGTCGTCGAGGAGATAGGCGGGAGGAAGAAGTAACCGAGCCGCGGAATCCGTTCCGGCGAGACGGCGGCGTGCCTGCCGGCTGTCCAGAACGAACCCCCGAACGTCACCGTCGGCTCCCGCGACGCCGATCACGACTCCATGCCGTGACGTGCGAAGAAAGCGACTGTCCACTATCTGTGTGGGAACGGTGGCGAGAATACGGCCGTCGTCGGTGGCGGGTACGACACGTGATTCGACCGTCTGCCCGTCGAAGAACCGGCCGGCCGGCGTGGCAAGGACCTGGCCGTTGGCTTCTTCTACGGCACATGCCGCCGAGCCGAGCAGGGAGGGCAGCCGCAGAATATCCGGTTCGCCCCAGTCGGGTCGCCACGAGATGTCCGCGTCATATCCGGTTCCTGGCCCCCTGAAAGGGACCGGCGCATTTACCTCGGCCGTTGGCTCTCTGCGGTTGATGTAAAAACCGATCTCGGTATCGGTCGAGGCCCCGAGAACCGCGCGGAAGGCTTCACGATAGATCGACTGCGGCCAGCGGTGGTCACCGCGTTCCAGCTTGCCCACATAGTTGCCGTCCAGGGCAGCGGTGCGGCTGTACGTCTCCCACAGGTAGCTGTTCACGGCGTCGGCCAGCTCCTGTCGGGACATGTGTCGCCCCGATCCCGACGGCGATCGGAGCCGAAGACGGGCGTCGCGAAACCGAAGGTTCGGCTGCCGGGATTCGCGTCTGACGTCAGCCATGGCACCTCCGATATCGGTACGCCACGCCCCGCGCGGCCTGCGGCAGAGGGTGAGATCCGCATCACGTAGAAGCGTACGGGTTCCCGATCGACGTCCCGCGACCCCCAGGGCCGATCGCTGTCCGGAATCGGCCGACGGCGTGAACGATCAACGATCCCGGAGGCGTGCCACTCCCAGGACCGGTCGGAGCCGGGCTACCGGTCGAACTCGACGATTCGCACATCGAACTGGAAGTCGTCACCCCGTCCGCCGGGGTCGGCGAGGACTCAGCCACCGCGGGCGGCGAAGAAACTGTCGAAATGGCCATGGGAAGTCCCTTCGGACGAAACAGGCTGTGGGCGCGCTGATGCGCGTCCGTCGCGCCTGCCGAACATAAAGAAGATCTTGTCTTGGGTGACATGCAGGGGGATAGCCAGTCCTGCACCGGGTCTTGTCCTGGTCTTCGGCGCCGCAATGGAATCCAGCCCGGGGTTTCGCAGCCGGCTGGCCACGTCCCAGACGGGTGTTCGCGGAGGGTGTCGAGCGGTGGGGTTCAGGCTGGAAGCGGTGTCCTGGTGACCGGCTGCCACACGTAGGCCCGCTCGCGCCGCTCCAGTCGCACGATCACCGCGGCTCTGACGGTGGCTGTGACAGGCGGAAGCGTCCGCAGCTTCTCCACCGCGGCGACGACCTGCGTCGCCGGGATCCCGTCGGTGTTGCAGTAGGCGATCGACACGTGCGGGGCGAACTCCGGGTCTGGCGGGCGCATGCCGGGAACGGCCGAGCGGGTTGCCCCGTGCAGCGCGTCGCGTAGCTGGCGTAGTGGTTTGGCGGGGTCCACCGCGAACCCGAGGGCACCCGCTGTTCCGCCGAGCCGGCCGATGGAGATCTCGAACGGCGCCAGGGTCGCGCAGGCCCGCGCGGCGGCTGCCGCGACCTCGGCCACCTGCCCGGCCGTGATCTCGTCCACGGGTGCGATCCGGCCGAGGGTGAGGTGCAGCCCGTCCGGGGGAATGAGGTCGTAGTAAGGGAAACGCGACCGCGGCCTGGCAGCGCGCGGCCAGCGTGCGCAGCGCCGGGCAGTCCTCGAATGGCAGGTACCACTGCCAGGAGCGGCCTCCGCCCGGCTGGGCCCAGTGGTTGTGCAGCCGGTGAAGCTGGCGGAACCGGTCGGCCGTGCCGACGGCGGCGGCCGGGCCGGTACCGGCGGTGCCGACGGGATCAGGCACGGGTTCCCCGCGCGGCATGTGCCAGTGCGTCCCGGACGGCGTCGAGCTCGCGGGCCTGACCCCAGCGCCTCGCCGCGTAAGCGGGTGCCGCACCTACCCGGCCAGCGGGCGCCAGGACAGAACCGAGAGCGTCTGTTATTAATTAGAAATTCTTCAACTAGACTAGAA
>NZ_CAAAFR010000108.1:0-3730 GCF_900634745.1 Protofrankia symbiont of Coriaria ruscifolia | reverse complement strand
ACCAATAACCGAGCTGGTGTGGCCTTGTAGCGTGTGGACCAGGGCGCCGGTGGCGGTCTGCCACAGCCGTACCGTGCCATCGTGACCAGTAGAGACGATCAGCCTTCCGTCCGGGGAAAACGCACAACCCCCCACTCGACCAGTATGACCGTGCAGCGTGAGGACCAAGGCGGCTGTGGCAGTCTGCCACAGCCGTACCGTCCCATCACCGCCCGCCGAGACAATCAGCCCGCCGTCCGGGGAAAACGCACAACCCTGTACCCTGCCAGTGTGGCCCTGCAGGGCGTGGACCAGGGTGCCGCTTGCGGTCTGCCACACCCGCAGCCCATCGCTACCCGCAGAAACGATCAATGTTCCGTCCGGAGAAAAGGCACAATTGAGCACCTGGCCGGTATGGCTGTACAGCATGCGGACGGCAGTGCCGGTCATGGTCTCCCACAGCCGTACCGTCCCATCACCACCCGCCGAAACGATTAGCCTGCCGTCCGGGGAAAACGCACAACCCAATACTCGGCCGGTGTGGCCGTGCAACGTGCGAACCAAGGCGCCGGTAGCGGTTTCCCACAGCCGTAGCGTCGCATCGTCGCTGGCAGTGACAATTAACGTACCATCCGGGAAAAAGGCGCAACTGCTGACCGGTCCCCTGTGGCCGGATGGGTGTGGTGGCCCGTCGAGATCGGGTCGGTCAGGAAGAGGCCAATCGTTGTCCAGACGCGGCCGGGGCAAGCCCGGCCGATAGGAGGATACGATGTCGTCGAGACCGGGGATGCCGTCCAGACGGCTGGCCAGGGTCGCTCCCAGTGCGGACGCCGGTTCGATAGGGGTGAGTAGATGGGCGTCCCGCTGGAGCGCCCGTCGCAGGATGTCAGCGGCCGGCGCATCGGCGAGAGCGAGATCGGTCACGGCAGGCGCCGGGGAACCCAGCCTGTGGGTCTTGGCCTCCACCCACTGCAGGGCACAGACCAGCTCGGCGAGCTCGTCGTGGCACCGGCTGCCGTGCAGATGGTAGGCAAGGTATTGCCACAAGTAGCGAGGCTGATCGGGTAGTTCCCACCAGGCCCTCGCAGGGGTGGATGGCTCCGCCGGACCGGGCAGCAGGGCACGGGCGGCGGACACGAACGCCGTGTGGCGCGCGGCGAGGTCATCGGTGGTGAGGCGGTGGCGGAGGTAGGCGCGGATCACGTCGTGCAGTCCCAGCGCCGGGGCGTCCTCGTGCCAGCGCCCAAGCGCCAGCCTGAGCTGGACCAGCTTGGTCCATAGCCGGTGGCACTGGGCAACATCGAGGCCGCCGGTGGCCCCCCACAGCAAACCGAGAACGGTGACGTCGACGTCAACGTCCTCCGGGAAGATCGCCAAATCGAGGTAACGATCCTGCTCGGATGCGCTGAGCAGGTTCAGGCTGGCCGTCACTGTCGCGCTGACCGCATGGGCGCGGCTTTCGGCGTTATCGATGTCGACCGCGGTCGGCCCGTCGATTTCCAGCCGATGGGAGACCCATCCGGCGGCCTGATCGGGCGAGGCACCGGTCTGCATGTGACCGGTGATGGCAGCGTTGACCAGCCCGAGTAACACCGGCCAGCGGCCGATCAGCCGCAATAGCCGGTCAACCATGGTCGTCGACATCCCCGTGATGCCGGCGGTCAGGGTGGCCACCGCCTGGGCGGGGGTCATCTCGTCCACGAGGAGGGACAAACTGTCGCGGGAAACCACCCTGGCATTGCGCGTAGTGACAAGACGCCGGCAGGCCGATCCGGCGATCAGGAACGGTTCCAGCTGGCCCCGAGACCAGACGTCATCAATGACCAGCAGCGTCGCTTCCCGGCCGTCGAGCAGCTCCCCGAGCCGGGCACCAGCCACATGCGGGTCGGCCGTGGCAGGTCGCTCGTCGGAGAGCACCTCACACAACCGGCTGATCTCCCCCGCGAGGTCCGCGCCGTCACGATGCTGGCCGACGGTCGCCCACAGCAGACCGCCCGGAAACCGCGCGGCCACCTCCGGTCGGCGACACGCCTGCGCGGCCAGTGTGGTCTTTCCGAACCCTCCTGCCCCTTCCAGCCCGGTCGTCAAGCCGCCCGCAGCCGACCCGGGTGCGGTAAGCCCGGTCACCAATGCCTCCAGCAACTCCGGACGGTCCACCACCGGTCCCGTCGCCGCCGGCACCATCTGCGGTCGCCGCGTCATCGACACCGAATCCCCGGTCCTGTTCCGGACCGATTGCTGTGCGCGAAGCTCCCCCAATGCGTGTAATACCGCACCGCCAAGATCACCAGTATCGGTGAACATCCTGACGATCAGATCCGCGCCACATAGCCGCTGTCGGAAGTCCTCGATTGGCCGTCCATCCACGTCCACCAACCGTCGCGGGATGGCCGCGTCCGGGTCCAGCAGGAACACCAAGCGCGGCAAACCCGCCGCCGTCGCCTCCAGAAACTCCAGCTCCGTGTAGGAGACCCCCTCGGCGTCCGGGACCAGCGACCCGTAACGGAACCCGATCACAGCCAGGTACACATCGCACTCACGGACCCGCTGCCGACAATACTCAGCCGGCTTACTCTCCCGAGCACCGAAGTGTCCCATCTCCACAGGACGGGCACCAGCGGTCAGGATCGCCTCACACGTCACCTGCACAAACGAACGAGGCGATGGATATTCGGACATATCAGACGCATGACTGACGAACACGGTATCTAAATCCCGCACGACTATCCAAGCTAGCAACCCTGCATACGTGCAGTCGCGCTCTGCCAGGGGAAGTAGGGGCCTGTCCCGTGAACGGCCCTGTCGCACATCCAATGGTAGCGTCATGTCACTACTACGACACGATTTGTTATGTGCGGTGGGGATTGTCTGGTGAAGCTGGCGTTTTCGGGACTGTCGCCGCTGGTCGTGGAGAACGTGGCCGGCGACGGTGAGCGGGTCCGGGTCCGGGTCCGGGTGCGGACGCCGGACGCGCCGGCCCGTTGCCCGGGCTGCGGCGCCGAGGCTTCGCGGGTGCACGACTACCACCAGCGGACGCTGGCCGACCTTCCCCTCGATGGCCGCCGGGTGCTCATGGTGGTGCGGGTCCGCCGGCTGGTGTGCCCGACCCGGGGCTGCCGGCAGACCTCCGCGGGGCTTGTCAAGATTTTGGCTCTGGTGCACTTTCGGTGGTGACGGTGTGTAGCCGAGGTGGTCGCGGCGCTGGTAGTGGGCGAATCCACTCAGACCGGGCGGGCCGCCAGCGCTTCGGTATCCGTGGCCGGGAACAGACCAGCTTGCCCCCACCCTTGCTGCTACGGAGGCGGTACCCCCGAAGTCGCGTGTTGGCAGACAATCTCGCCAAATGTGAAGGTCCCTGTGGACGCCGACCCTCAGTCGCCACCGAAAGTGCACCAGAGCCTTTAACTTGACACTCCCCAACTCGAAGATCATATTCGGATGGACCCCTTAAACGGATCTGGCTGAAGAAGCGGACATCCGGGAGTGTGGGCGGGTGAGTTGGTGGTGGAGGGTTGCGAGGTCGCGGTCGGTGTCGCCGTCGGTGAGTGGGTCGGCTTGTTCGGCGTGGAGGTAGGCGTGGTATTCGGCGGTGACGGCGGCGCGGTCGCCGGCGGCGGCGTGGGTGCGCATGCGTAGGGCGAACAGGCCGGGGTGGGCGGGCAGGATCGTCAGGCCGCGGGCGGTGGTGTCCAGGACGGCGTGGTGGTCGCCGCGGTCCAGATGAAGTTCGGCGAGTAGCAGGGCCACTGCT
>NZ_CAAAFR010000107.1:15136-29943 GCF_900634745.1 Protofrankia symbiont of Coriaria ruscifolia | reverse complement strand
GGTGGGGATCGCGATCTCGGGGCGGTCGCGGTGGGCGCGGGCGTGGGCGAGGCGGGCCTGGACAAGGTCGAGGGGGTCTGTTGCTTTGGCGAGGTCCGCCGTCTCGACGTCCAGCCAGGCATGATCGAGTAATGTGTCGACGTCCCGTCCGTCAGCCAGTCCCGGCATCGGAGTTCACCGGCTTCCGGTTCCAGCGGGATCGCCAGCGCCGCGGTGGGCAGCGTGAACGCGAGCACGACCCACGCTGTCGTCGTCGGCGCGACTCCGAATCTTCTGCAGGGACCGGACCGTGGCCCAGTCCTGTTCCCCCGTCGCCTTGAAAATCCTCCGCCGCAGCCGCCGTACGTTCCTCTCGTGAGTCCGCCAGCCGATGGCGTCCCGGTCCGGCACGTCCTCCGGTCCGTTCACCGTCACGGTGTCCAATTTGCCCTTCGGTTCTGAAGCTTTGATCAGCATCAGTGTTCAACGGCTTACCTGCCCATGTCAGAGCCCTTTCAGGCCCAGCTACCCGGGCTGGTGTCCGGCCAGTTATCCCCCGGTGGTCGACGGAGGGGTCGACCATGTCGCCCGGACAATGTCACTCACGACGGCGAGACGCTGACCGCCGTCGGCGCGGTGAACGCGCCCGGCACGCAGCTGTCCCCGATACTGGTCGCAGCCCTCGGCCCGGTGATGCTGTGGGTGGCCGGGGAACTCGCCGACGGCACCATCATGTTCGTAGATCGAGGACTCACCATCGGCTGAGCTCCTGCTCTACCCAGATGGTCTTCCCCTGGTCGGTGTATCGGGTGCCCCAACGCCTGGCCAGTTGGGCGACGAGGAAGAGGCCCCGCCCGCCCTCGTCCGTGGCGCTGGCGCGTCGCAGGTGGGGGGAGGTGCTGCTGGCGTCCGAGACTTCACTGATCAGCGTGCGGTCCCGCAGGAGGCGTACCTCGATCGGCCCGGATGCGTGCCGGATGGCGTTCGTCATCAGCTCGCTGAGGATGAGCTCGGTGGTGAAGGCCACGGTTTCCAGGCTCCACTCAGCCAGCCGCTTCCTGCTGGCGGCGCGCAGGCGCGGGACCTCGGACGGCTCGGAGGGGAGGTCCCAGCGCACGACCTGACTCGTCGGGATGGTGCGGGTGCGGGCGACAAGCAGGGCCACATCGTCCCCTGCGTGAGCCGGCGGTACGGCGGTCATCACCGCGTCACAGATCTGCGCGGGTCGGCCGGCGGGGCAGGCGAGGGCTGCGGCCAGCCGGCCGAGGCCGACGTCGATGTCGCGGTCCTCGACCAGCCCGTCGGTGTAGAGGACCAGGTGGCTGCCGTCGGCAATGTCGAGTTCGGCCGTCTCGAAGGGCTGGCCGCCGAGGCCGAGTGGTGGTCCGGCGGGCACCTCGGGGAATTCCACGGTCCCGTCGGGATGGACGAGCGCGGGCGGCGGATGCCCCGCGCGGGCCATGGTTGCACGGCGGGATACCGGATCGTAGATGGCGTACAGGCAGGTGGCCCCGATGATGTCCCCATCGTCCGCGGCCTGCTCCTGGTCGATCCGATCGACCAGGTCGTCCAGCCGGGTCAGCAGCTCGTCCGGTGGCAGGTCCAGCACGGCGAAGTTGTGGACGGCGGTCCGTAACCGACCCATGGTGGCGGCGGCGCGGATACCGTGACCGACGACGTCGCCGACCACCAGGGCGACCCGCAGGCTCGACAGCGGGATGACGTCGTACCAGTCCCCGCCCACATCGGACTCCGCCGGCAGGTAGCGGTGCGCCACTTCGACCGCGTTCTGCTCGGGCAGGGTGCGGGGCAGCAGGCTGCGCTGCAGAGCGAGGGCCAGGGCGCGCTCCCCGGTGAAGCGCCTGGCGTTGTCGATGGACACCGCCGCTCGGGAGACCAGCTCCTCGGCCAGACTGAGGTCGTCTTCCTCAAAGGGGCCGGACTGCTTTGTTCGATAGAAGCTGACCACTCCCAGAACGGCGCCGCGCGCCCGCAACGGAACCGTGATCAGTGAGCGGGCACCCTTCTCGATGACCTCCCCGGCACGGGCGGGATCCTGGACCAGCCAGCTGACTGCCGTGCTCAGATCGGGCTCGAACACCGGTTGCCCGGTCAGGACGGCCTGGGCCTGCGGGGTGGTCGGGGCGAACGCGACCAGTTCCCCGACCTGGTAAAAGGGCCCAGGTTCGCTGGCGGTGGCTGATCGCGCCACGCGGCGCAGCGAACCGTCCCTGACAACCGGACCCTCCCCGCGTAGGACGGAATCGGCGAGGTCCACCGCGACGACGTCGGCAACCTCCCCGACCGCCATCTCGACGAGCTCCTCGGCGGTCCGGCGGACGTCGAGCGTCGTACCGATCCGGACACCGGCTTCACAAAGCAGCCCGAGCCGCCGTCGGGCGGCCAGGGCCAGCCGGCTGACAGTCGGCTCGCCCGCGAGCAGCAGCTTCCTGCCCACCGCCTCCGCCGGTTCCCGCCGGCCGCTCTCCGGCATCGGCATACCCCCATCCGGTACCGCTACCGGGTAGGTCGAATCGGCGAGGTGGACACGCCCCGCGCCGGGGAGGCATGCCTCGACGACCGCGCCGGCCTCCCCGGACGTGCCGGTCACGGGCCGGCACAGCAGGACGGCGCTCTCCCCGCGGGACAGCGTCACCCCGACGACGGCCGGCCTGCCGGTCGAGATCAGTTCCGCCGCCTTCTCCGTGAGTAGCAGCTGGTCATGGCGGTTGGTCGGGACCGCCCCCGAAATCGCTGTCGACGCGGTGGACGCTGGGCCGGGCCGGCCCGCCGCCGTGCCGGTCCAGGGCTCGGGCATGCCACGGGCGGACCGGAAGAAGGCCCTCAGCAGGGCGCGTTCCCGGGCGGAGACCTGATCGAGCATGCGCTGTTCGATCGCTCTGACCGATTCCTGGACGATCCCGCGCATGGCCTCATCGGCCTCGCTCGCCAGGCAGGTCACGTCCAGACAGCCCTCGATGCGGCCGCTGAGGGGGTCCCTGATGGGTGCGCCGGCACAGGCGAACGACTGCATCGAGTCGGCGAAGTGCTCGTGGCCGACGATGAAGCAGGACCGTCGCTCCTCCAGTGCCGTGCCCATTCCGTTGGTACCGGTCAACCGCTCCGAGAAGCCGAAGCCGGGAGCCAACGACAGCGAGTCCAAAGCCCGTATCAGCGCCGGCTCGTCGACTCGACGCTGGAGAACCGTCGCCCGCGCGTCGGTGAGGACCATCGATACCCCCATGCCGGACAGCATGGTCGCCAGGTTGTCGAGCACAGGGCGGGTGGCGTGCACGAGCCTGCAGTCCGTGTCGGTGTCCGCGTAGTACCGGATGTCGGGCGCGCTGGGAGGTAGCCCGCGGGTCTGGCAGCGTAGCCAGGACTGTCTGATCGAAACGGGTACGACCCTGCCCGCGGGGTTGCCGGACAGGAAGCGTTCGCGCGCCACCGCAAGCCGGTCGGCGTTCTCTGCGGCGTACACACTGTGCCCATCCCCGACGGCCTGCCGGCCAAACCCTGCCCCGGGGCGCATAGGCACTGTTGCATTCGCCGATCACAGTTGATCTTTACTGCGGATCTTCCAGTCAGTCCCGTCTCGACGAGGTGGTGCCCAAACCCGCCGCTGACCCAGCCGTAGGCGGCGGGGTCAGCGGCGCACGGGCCGCCAGAGGCGCATTGCCTCGTCGAGACCAGCCTCGCCGAGCGCCGGTTCGGGCAGTGGGGTCGGGCGCTCGCGGTGGGGGCGCAGGCCGTCGAGCATGATCGTGAGGTAGCGGCGCCACAGCAGCGGCTGTACGTGCTGGCTGTACTCGGCGACCGTGCCGATCATTACCTGGATGAGCGCGATGTCGGTGGGCTCGACGTCCGCCCGCAGGTAGCCGTCGGCTTGGGCGCGCGCGACGAGCTGTCCGACTACGGGGATCATCCGCTCACGCGCACGCGCGATCCGGTCCCGGCCGTACGCGGAGCTGACCACGATCTCGTGCAGGCCGCGGTCGCCGGCCAGCTGCTCCGCCATGGAGGTCAGGAAGCCGATCAGGCCCTGCCACGAGTCGGCCTGGCGCACAGCGTCGTCGGCAGTCTTCACCACGTGGTCGATCTTTTCCTCGAACAGGGCTTCGACCAGATGCTCCCGGCTGGAGAAGCGGCGGTAGACGGTGCCCACCCCGAGCCCAGCGTGGTGGGCGATGTCGTCGAGCGTGATCTCCAGCCCTCGCTGGGCGAACAGTTCCCGAGCGGCGGCGAGGATCCGCTGACGGTTGCGTTCCGCATCCCGGCGTAGGGGTCTGTCGGCCACCGTCGAGGACCCTGTCGATGCGGACCCCGCAGGTGTGGGCGGAGCTGGCATGACAGTCACGGTACACGAGGCGGAGTCCCAGCCTCCAGTTGGAGGAAGTTCCTCCGGATCGTGACCGGAGTCGCATACTCCAATTGGAGGGATCATCTCCGTTTCGTGCTAACGTCTCTTCCGGCAAACCGGAGGCACCACCTCCGATCGTTCGAGGGGACGGCGACGATGAGCACGACGAAGACCCACACCCGAGACACCCACACCCGAGACACCCACACCCGAGACACCCACACCGACGACCGGGGCGCCCCCACCGTCGGGGCCCCCGGCGCGGCCACGCTGCCCGGCTCCCGGGCATCGGTCGCGGCGCACGGGGACAACCCGCACCACGCCCGGCGTTGGTGGATCCTCGCGGTCCTCGGCGTCGCGCAGCTGATGGTGATCCTCGACGTGTCGATCGTGAACATCGCGCTCCCGTCGGCGCAGCGCGACCTGGGCTTCTCCACCGACCAGCGGCAGTGGGTGGTCACCGCCTACGCCCTGGCCTTCGGCAGTCTGCTGCTGCTCGGCGGGCGGATCGCCGACCTGTTCGGCCGCAAGAGGACGCTGCTGGTCGGGCTCGCCGGCTTCGCCGCGGCCTCCGCCGTCGGCGGCGCCGCCACAAGCTTCGGGATGTTGGTGGTTGCCCGCGCCGCGCAGGGCCTGTTCGGCGCGCTCCTGGCGCCGGCCGTCCTGTCGCTGCTCACCACGACCTTCACCGAGCCGCGGGAACGTGCCCGCGCGTTCGGCATCTACGGCGCGATCGCGGGCACCGGCGGCGCCGTCGGCCTGCTGCTCGGCGGCCTGCTCACCGAGTACCTCGACTGGCGCTGGTGCATGTACGTCAACCTGATCTTCGCCGTGGTCGCGCTCGCCGGCGGCACCGCCCTGCTGCACCACACGCCGTCGGACGAGCGACCCAAGCTCGACCTGCTTGGCACGATCACCGTCTCCGCCGGACTGTTCAGCCTGGTCTACGGCTTCGCCAACGCCGAAACCCACTCCTGGTCCGCCCCCGGCACCTGGGCCTTCCTGCTTGCCGGCGTCGTGCTGGTCGCCGTGTTCGTGGCCCTGCAGACCCGGGTCGCCCATCCGCTCCTCCCCATGCGCGTCCTGATCGACCGCAACCGTGCCGGCTCCTACCTGACCGTCTTCATGGCCGGTGTGGGAATGTTCGGGATCTTCCTGTTCCTCACCTACTACCTCCAGCAGAACCTCGGTTTCTCCCCGGTCAGCACCGGCCTGGCGTTCCTCCCGATGGTCGGCGGGGCAATGATCACCTCTACCATCGCCAGCAGCCTTCTGCTGCCCCGCGTCGGCCCCCGCCCCCTGATCAGCCTCGGCATGCTCGCCGCGGCCGGCGGGATGCTCTGGCTCACAGCCCTGAACGTCCACAGCACCTATGCGACCGACATCCTGTCACCGCTGGTGATCATGGGCCTCGGTATGGGCCTGTCCATGGCGCCCGCAATGAGCACCGCCACCAGCGGAATCGAGCCCCACGACGCCGGCGTCGCCTCAGCCACCGCTAACGTCGGGCAGCAGGTCGGCGGTTCGATCGGCACCGCCCTGCTGAGCACGATCGCCGCCAGCGCCACCAGCAGCTACCTGCACGGCAAGACCCCCACCGCCGAGGTCCTCGCCCACGCCGCTGTCCACAGCTACACGACCGCCTTCGCCTGGGCGGCCGCCATCTTCGCCGCCGGCGCGATCATCTGCGGGCTGCTCGTTCGCCCCGGCGTCCCCAAGACCGGCGCTGCCGCCGCGGTCCACATGTGAGCCGACCGACCGCCGGACGTATCGCCCTCCCGCCGGTGGCCACAGGCACCCGCGTCGACGGCGTCGACCTGTCGCCCGCGATGGTCGCCAAGCTGCGCGCCAAACCCACCGGCGAGAACGTGAACATCACGATGGGCGACTTCGCTGACGTTCCCGTTGAGGACATCTACCGGCTGATCTTCATCGTGTTCAACACGATGTTCCACGATGTTCCACCTGTTGACCCAGGACGACCAGGTCCGCTGCTTCGAGAACGTGGCCCGCCACCTCACCGACGACGGGCTGTTCGTCGTGGAAGCATTCGTCCCGACCTTCCTGACCCGGCTGCGCGACGACCCCTGTCACCCAGCGACTCGACGAGAGCCACATGGTGCTGTACCCGGTAGGCGTACGCGTCTTCCCGGTCGTCACCCGCTACGCTTGGCCGAGCGAACTCGACCTGATGGCTCGCATCGCCGGACTACGGCCAAAGGCACCGTTGGGGCGGCTGGGAACGACAGCCGTTCACTTCGACGAACCGCAACCACATCTCCGTCTACGGGCGCTGACTGGCCCGACGGAGTGCACCCTGCCAGTCCCGCCCAAGATTCATGATCCACCGAATTTGCAAGGTCGGTCTGAACAACTCCCAGCCCACCCGTTCGGACCTACCGTGCGAGCCGCAGGTCGTGTAGTGATACAGGGCCGCGGCTGCGCAGATCGGCCAACTCCGGCCCGGCGGAGCGAACGGCGGGTCTGACACGTTAGCGGCTCTGCCAAGATTTCGGTGGTGACGGACGGTGAGAGATGTTCATGAGAGCAGGATCCGTTGTTCTTACAGGCCCCATCGTCGCGGGCCGCGCTGTACCTGTTCGTCGACAAGGGCTACGTCGGCGGGGAGGGTGAGATGCTCCTCGTCCCGTACAAGGGCCGGGACCTACCCGAGGGATATCAGGACGCCAACCGTGGCCACGCGAAGATCAGGGCCAATGGTGAGCGTGGGTTCGCGACCCTGAAGAACTGGCATGTCTTCGATCGGTTCCGTGCCTGTCCCCGCCGGGTCGGCGCTTTCGCTCAGGCCGTCTTCGTGCTGGAGACCGACGGCCGGTAGCAATCAAGATGGAAAAGGCTCAGTGCTGGCCCATGTTCGTTGCTCGACGGTCGGGTCGGCCGGCGGGTGGGCGCTCTCATCGACCAGAAGGCGCCGCAATGCCGCAATGCCGGGACGCCGGGACGGGACCGGCGCGTCCAACCCGGTTTCTAGCTGGAACGAGCGGCGGTGCGCCATGCAGGCTACCCCCGAACGGGGGTGTCGACATACCCCCCGGAGGACCCGACAATGCGACGAAACGGCTGGACATCGGGGGTGAGCAGTGTCGATGCCTCCCGACGTCACGCACGACCGGCGGGGCGCGCAACCCTCGCGGCCGGAGATCGCGCAGTCGTGGCGGCGCGCCGAGCTCTACGGCCTCAACCCGGCACAGACGGTCGACCGGTTGACGGTCGCCGACATCGACCGGCGTAGCCGCCTGATGCGCGCAGCGACTCCGGTCCTCGACGAGATCGCCCTGCATCTGGCCGATACCGGCTTCTGCGTCGTGCTCGCCGACCGCGACTCGCGCATCGTCAGTCGCCGGTTCGGCACGCGATCGGTCGAGCGTGTGGTCGACGGTATCGGTATAGGGGTGGGCTGCCGGTTCGTCGAGAAGAACACCGGGACCAACGCCATTGCCACGCCTTTCGAGCTGCGCAAGGGGATAGCGGTGCATGGCCCCGAGCACTACCTCGATGCGTTCAAGAAGTTCACGTGCTATGGCCACCCGATCCTGCACCCGGTGACCCGCCGCATCGAGGGCGTGCTGGACATAACCTGCCTGTCCAGGGAGTCGACCCCACTGCTGGGGCCGTTCCTGCGCCGTGCGGTCGGCGACATAGAGCGACGGCTGCTGGACGGTGCGCGCGAGGCCGATCGGCGGCTGTTCGCCGCGTTCCAGGCCGCGCAGCACCGCGCGTCCCCGGTTCTCGCGCTCGGCGACGGCGTGGTGCTGGCGAGCGCCGCGGCTGCCGAAATCCTGGACGCGGCCGACTACATGCTGCTCCGCGAACTCATGTCGCAAGCCGGGACGACCAGGAACGCGCCACAGTCGCTGCGGCTCGCCTCGGGCACCATGGTCGACGTCCGGGTCGAGCGGATCGCCGGGTCCTCGGGCGCGCTGTTCGAGATCTTCCCCGTCGAGGCCACGCGCCGCCCGGTTCCCCGTAAGCAACACATCGCCGCCGGCGTGCTGCCGGCGGCCGTCGAGCGGGAACTGCGGGAGTACCGCTTGTCCCGGAGCCGGGTATCGATCTCCGGCGAGCCCGGCACCGGCCGGACCACCAGCGTGCGCTACCTGGCCGGGGACGAGCCGGTCGCCCTGATGGACGCCGCCGACGTGCCGGTGGCCGACGAGGGCAACTGGTGCGCGCGGTTGGAGCGGTTGCTGGCCACGCATCCTGGGCTGGTCGCGGTGGAGTCGGTCCACCTGCTCTCGCCCCCCCTGGCCGTCTGGCTGGCCCACGCCTTGGACGACTCGAACAGCTGGGTGGCGGTGACCGGTGCGCCCCCGGCGGATCTGGCCGCCGAGCACGCCGGTCTGATGGCGCGGTTCGTGGCCAGAGTGGAGCTGCCTCCGCTGCGCTGCCGCCGCAACGAGGTGCCCGCGCTGGCCCGGACGATGCTGGCCGCCTGCAATCCCGGCGCCTCGTCGCGTTTCGCACCGCAAGCCCTGCGCCTGCTCGAGAGCCAACTCTGGCCTGGGAATCTGCGCGAGTTGGAAGCCGTGGTGCGAGCTGCTGCGCAGGCCCGCTCGGCCGGCGACATCGTGCCAGGCGACCTCCCGGCCGCGTACCGGGAGCACGCGATCTCCCACCGGTTGAGCGCCTGGGAACAGGCCGAGCACGACGCGATCATCAAGGCGCTGCACGCGTTCGGCGGCAACAAGGTGCACGCCGCCGAACACCTGGGGATCAGCCGCTCCACACTTTACAACCGCATGCGAAGCCTGGGAATCACCGGCCCGTAACTCCGGTACTGTCCGGGATTTGCACAGTTACCGCGCGAGCACCCGGCCCAGAATGACCCACGTCACATTCGTGTTGCGGTACGAGGAGGTACGGGTGACAACGGTAGCGGACACGCCGGTGTTGGACTCGGTGCGGACGTTCGTCTCGACGGACAAGCGGCTGCTGATCGGCGGCGAGTGGGTCGCGGCGGCTTCGGGGCGCACGTTCCCGACTTACGATCCGGCGACCGGCGAGCGGATCACCGAGGTCGCGCACGGGGATGCCACCGACATCGACCGCGCGGTGGCGGCGGCGCGCCGCGCCTTCGAGGGACCGTGGAGCCGGTTCACCCCCAGCCAGCGGCAGAGCCTGCTGTGGAAGGTCGGTGACGCGCTGCTGGCGCGGGCCGAGGAGTTCGGCCAGCTGGAGTCCATCGACAACGGTAAGTCGGCGGCCATCGCCCAGGCGGTGGACGTGGTGTGGTCGGCCAACGTGTTCCACTACTACGCGGGCTGGGCCACGAAGATCGAGGGCCGGACCATCACTCCGTCGGTGCCGTGGCTGCCGGGTTCCGAATGGCACGCCTACACCCTGCGCGAGCCGGTCGGCGTGTGCGGGCAGATCGTTCCGTGGAACTTCCCTCTGCTGATGGCCACATGGAAGATCGCGCCCGCGCTGGCCACCGGTAACACCGTCGTGCTCAAGCCCGCCGAGCAGACGCCGCTGACCGCCCTGCTGCTCGGGGAGATCTTCTGCGAACTCGGCTTCCCTGCGGGCGTCGTCAACATCGTCACGGGGTTCGGTGACGCGGGCGCCGCGCTGGCCGCGCACGACGACGTCGACAAGATCGCTTTCACGGGTTCCACCGAAGTCGGCAAGAAGATTGTCGGGGCTGCGAGGGGGAACCTGAAGAAGGTGTCCCTGGAGCTCGGCGGAAAAAGCCCCAACATCGTCTTCGCCGACGCCGATCTGGAGTCCGCGATCGCGGGTTCGGCGAATGCCTGGCTGTTCAACCACGGCCAGTGCTGTGTGGCCGGCACACGGCTGTTCGTCGAGGACTCGATCTTCGAGGAATTCACGCAGGGCGTCGCCGAGTTCGCCAGCCAGGTCAAGGTCGGCCCGGGCCTCGATCCGACCTCGCAGCTGGGGCCGCTGGTGTCCCAGGAGCAGCTGGACCGGGTGACCGGTTACCTCGATCAGGGGCGGGCCGACGGTGCGCGGGCCCTGACCGGCGGCAGGCGCATCGGCGACACCGGGTACTACGTCGAGCCGACCGTGCTGGTCGATGTCCGCGACGACATGAGCGTCGTGCGGGAGGAGATCTTCGGCCCGGTCGTGGCGGCGTTGCCGTTCAGTGCGGCGGACGGTCCGGTCGCCGACGCGAACAACTCCGAATTCGGGCTGGCGGCCGGGATCTGGACCAGGGACATCTCCAGGGCGCACCGGCTGGCCAAGCAACTCAAGGCCGGCAGTGTGTGGATCAACTCCTACAACGCGTTCGACGCCGCGATCCCGTTTGGCGGTTACAAGCAGTCCGGGTGGGGACGCGAGCTCGGCGAGGCCGCGTTGGACCTCTACACCCAGACCAAGGCCATCAACGTCCAGCTCTGACCAACGAGTGAAGGAAGTATTCATGAAGACGAAAGCCGCGGTGCTGACCGGTTTCCACAAGCCGTTCGAGATCGTCGAGCTTGACCTGGACGGTCCGGGCGAGGGGGAGGTCCTGATCCGCTACGTGGCGGCCGGAATGTGCCATTCCGACCTGCACCTGTCCGACGGGGACCTGCCGCCGCGCTTCCCGATCGTCGGCGGGCACGAGGGCGCCGGCATCATCGAGGAGGTCGGCCCCGGGGTAACCAAGGTCAAGCCGGGCGACCACGTGGTGTGCAGCATGATCCCGAACTGCGGGTACTGCCGCTACTGCTCTACGGGCCGACAGAACCTGTGTGACATGGGCGCGACAATCTTAGAGGGCTCGATGCCCGACGGCTCGTTCCGGTTCCACTCCGGCGGCGAGGACTTCGGCGCCATGTGCATGCTGGGTACGTTCTCGCAGTACGCCACCCTCTCTGAGCGTTCGCTTGTCAAGGTCGATCCGTCCCTGCCGCTGGAGACCGCCGTGCTGGTCGGCTGCGGCGTGCCCACCGGGTGGGGCACCGCAACCTACACAGGCGGGGTGCGCCCCGGCGACACCACGGTGATCTACGGGGTCGGCGGGGTCGGCATCAACACCGTGCAGGGTGCCGCGCTCGCAGGCGCCAAGAACGTCGTGGTGGTCGACCCGGTCGTGTTCAAGCGGGACACCGCGCTGAAGCTGGGCGCGACGCATGCGTTCGCGACGGCCGAGGAGGCGCAGGCCGCGGTGACGGAGCTGACCAAGGGGCAGGGCGCAGACCAGGCGCTGGTCCTGGTCGGCACCGTCGACGAAAACGTGGTGTCCGCCGCGTTCGACATCATCGGCAAGGGCGGCACCGTCGTGGTCACCGGCCTGGCCGACCCCGCTAAGCTGACCGTGCACGTGTCCGGGGCGGTACTCACCCTGTGGGAAAAGACGATCAGGGGAAGCCTGTTCGGCAGCAGCAACCCGCAGTACGACATCCCGAAGCTGCTCGACCTCTACACCAGCGGGCACCTCAAGCTCGACGAGCTCGTCACGCAGAGGTACCGGCTCGACGAGGTCAACCAGGGCTACCAGGATCTCGTCGAGGGCCGCCTCATCCGTGGCGTCGTCGTGCACGAGCACTGAACGGGTCCTAAGCCACCGGTGTGCCCAGCTGCCGCAGCCGGGCATACCGGTTTTCTCTTATTGCACGACAACGGGTTCTTCTACAGGATGCCCGCCTGGCGCGCGGCGTGGACCGCGGCCGTGCGGTTTCGCACCTCGAGCTTGCGCATGGCCGCGCGCAGGTAGGCCTTGACGGTTTCCGGGCTCAGGCCGAGTCGCGCGGCGATCTCCACATTGGTCGCTCCCACCGCGACGAGACGCAGTGCGTCGATCTCACGCGGAGCCAGCGTCTTCCCCCCGCCGGTCGCGGAATCTGGCGCTCCCGAGAGTTCTCGGTGAATGCGGACCAGGCGCGCGCGGAGACCGGGGTCGACGGTGTCTCTGATGACCTCAGCGAGTTCGGCGAGCGCACCGAGGGACCGGCGGAGTGCCGGCTCGGGGCTTGGCTGCAGCAGATTCTCCACGTCCTGCTGCAGTTGCCTGGCGAGCACTTCGGAGGCACGCAGCGCGCGGTCTCCGATCGGCCGGCGGTCGCGAACCGCTCCATAAAGGACGCTCCGGACTGCGCCGCGCACGACCACCGGCACGGCGAACACCGACGTGAGGCGCTCCTCCTGCACGACCATGTGGTCGTATTCGTGGGTGATGTCGGTCGTTGTGGCATAGTCATCGACACGGCGGGTGATGCCGTGGCACAGTACACTGCCGCCGAGTCCCAGGCCGGGCCGCACCACCAGACCGTGCAGCGAGGTGCCGAAGGTCCCTAGCAGGCGGCTGAGCAGCAGCTGCTGCGATCCTGCGACGCCGCGGCGGGTGGTCCCGCCGAAGACGACCGGCACCCCGCTGAGCTGCCGCAGCCGTTGCAGCCGCTCCGGCAGCAACCTGTCGATCGTCTGGTGCACCGCGACGCCGTCGTCCATGCACCCTCCCCGCTGTCGGTGCAGGCACGCCATGGCCTGCGAGGAGCCGGTGCGGTTCAGTTTCGCAGATAACGGGTGCGAGTCAACGCAGCTACCCCCATGCGTGGGTATACGGGCACTCGGTCGAAGCCGCACGCTCTCAGGAAAGCGCCCACCTTGTTGACGGAAGGAATGCACGGTGAACGTGACCGAGTTGACGGAAGGAAGGAATGCACGGTGAACGTGACCGACGCCTACCGGGCGAGCCGGGACCAGTTGCTGGCATTATGCGGCGATCACCTCCGTGCCGTGGCCGAGTTCCGCTGGCCCGAGCTGGGCGAGCGGTTCAACTGGGCGGTGGACTGGTTCGACGCGATCGCCCGCGGCAACGACCGCCCGGCGCTGGTGCTCGTGGAGGAGGACGGGTCCGCGACACAGCGCACCTTCGCCGAGATGTCCCGTGCCTCGGATCGCCTGGCGGCCTGGCTGGCCGCCCGCGGCGTCCGCAAGGGTGACCCGGTCGTGCTGATGCTCGGCAACCAGGTCGAGATGTGGGAGGCCATGCTGGCGGTCATGAAGCTGGGTGCGGTGATCATGCCGACCACGACGGCGGTCGGGTCGGCGGACCTCGTCGAGAGGATCGCCCGCGGCCGCGCCCGGCATGTCGTCTGCAACGCCGCGGACACCGGGAAGTTCGCCGAGGTCCCCGGGGACTACACGCGGATCAGCGTGGGGAAGGCCGAGGGGTGGGCCGACCTGCGAGGCGCCGCGGAGCTGGAGCACGTGCCGGTCGCGCACCCGGGCACGGCACCGGGCGACCCGCTGCTGCTGTACCTCACCTCGGGCACGACGTCACGGCCCAAACTGGTCGAGCACACGCAGGTCTCCTATCCGGCCGGCCACCTGTCCACAATGTACTTCCTCGGGCTGCGGCCGGGCGATGTCCACCTGAACATCTCGTCGCCGGGATGGGCGAAGCACGCCTGGTCGTGCTTCTTCGCGCCGTGGATCGCCGAGGCAACGATCTTCGTCTACAACTACCGGCGGTTCGACGCGGCGGCTCTGTTGAAGCACCTGCGCGAGTGGGGGGTGTCCTCGTTCTGTGCGCCGCCAACGGTATGGCGGATGCTGATCAACGCCGACCTTAGTGAGCGCCCCAGCGCCCTGCGGGAGGCGGTCGGTGCCGGTGAGCCGCTCAACCCGGAGGTGATCGAGCAGATCCGGCGGGCATGGGGACTGACTATCCGCGACGGATTCGGGCAGACCGAGACCACCGCCCAGGTGGGCAACACCCCCGGTTCCGAGGTGCGCCCGGGGTCGATGGGCCGGCCCCTTCCCGGCGTTCCAGTGGTGCTGGTGGACCCGACCAGCGGGCGCCGGCTGACACAACCGGGCGAGGGCGAGATCTGCCTGGACCTCGCGCGCCAGCCGCTGCCGCTGATGACCGGGTACCGGGACGATCCCGAGCGCAACGCGGAGGCGATGGCCGGGGGTTACTACCACACGGGTGACGTGGCCAGCATCGACGCCGACGGGTACATCACCTACATCGGCCGTACCGACGATGTGTTCAAGGCCAGCGACTACAAGATCAGCCCGTTCGAGCTGGAGTCGGTGCTCCTCGAGCACCCGGCGGTGGCCGAGGCCGCCGTGGTCCCCGCCCCCGACCCGGTGCGGCTGGCCGTGCCCAAGGCCTACATCGCCCTGGCGCCCGGGCACGAGCCGACAAAGGAGACGGCGTGGTCGATCCTGCGCTACGCCCGCGAGCACCTCGCTCCGTACCAGCGCGTCCGGCGGCTCGAGTTCTTCGAACTGCCGAAGACGATCTCGGGCAAGATCCGCCGCGTCGAGCTCCGTGCGCGCGAGAACGACCTCGCCGCGACAGGCGGCAACGACGCCGAATGGCGGGACGAGCAGTTCCCAGACTTGAAGAGCTGAGATCCGCCAAGGGCGTGGTTCCGCATGTGGGCGCCGTCGTCGGATGCACGGCGGCGTCCATGCTGCCCTTTCTGGAAGGACGCGCCGCGCAGGCGGGTGAACACCTGCGGGCCGGTCACCGACCGGCCCGCAGGCA
>NZ_CAAAFR010000107.1:0-15003 GCF_900634745.1 Protofrankia symbiont of Coriaria ruscifolia | reverse complement strand
GGTGAACACCTGCGGGCCGGTCACCGACCGGCCCGCAGGCACGTGCGGCACCTGGGGTCTGTTGCGTTCGCCAGGTCCTTGATCGGACAAGGTGGACTGATGCGTCGACGTCCGGTCTGTCCACCGGTTCTCGTCTCGGAGTTTGCCGGGTTCCGGTTCCCTCCTGAGGTGATCGTGCTGGCGGTCCGCTGGTACCTGCGCTATGTCCTGTCGTACCAGGACGTCGAAGAGCTCCTCGCCGAACGCGGCCTGGTCGAGGTGACCACCGACCAGCTCTCCTCGGCTGACGGCACCCCGTCCGCGAACTCCGATACGGAGGGTGACCGGAGGGCTAGTTGCCAAGTGCGTTGGGGGCGTACGCGCTCCCTACTGCGGGGCGCCGACTGCCTGCGCTGGCAGGTTGACCGTGACAACTACATCGACGCCTACGGCCACCTGCTGCTGGTTGGCGGCGACCTGATCGCCCAGGCCATCGACACCGCGCTGCGCGGCGAGGAGATCCACCCCGCCTCCGCGATGCGGCTGATCCAGGGAGGCAAGGGCGAGGAGGAGCCATGCAGCGAACCAGCCACCGGACGTCAGGCTGTGTCGTAGCCTCAACTCATGGCCAGCCCGACGACCGAGGCACGAGCGCTGCGTGCGGTGATCACCCGCCATCGCCCGCAGGTTCAGGGCGTGCTCGATCGGTACGGCGCGCGCGATCCGCGGCTGTTCGGCTCTGTCGCCCGGGGCGACGCCACCGCCACCAGCGACCTCGACGTGCTGGTCGACCTCGACCCCGCGGGCGGCAACCCGTTGATGCGGCTGGCCGGGATCGCCGAGGAACTGACCAGCCTGCTCGGCGTGCGGGTGGATGTCGTGGCGGAGCCGTTGCTGCGCGAACCGGTTTCGGCGACGGCTCGTGCCGACCTCGTTCCACTGTGAGCCGCGATCCCCGCGAACGGTTCGCGGATATCCTGGCCGCGATCGAACGCTGTCAGCACTACCGCGAACGGCTGTCGGACCGCGACAAGATCACCGCGGGCATGGCCTACGACGCGATCCTGCGCAGTCTTGCCGTGATCGGCGAAGCGGCGCGGGCACTGCCGAACGAGATCAAGTTGCGCTCCCCGAGACGCTGCGGGCCAGTATCGCCGGGCTGCGCACTATCGTGGTGCACGAGTACTTCCGCGTGGATCGCGACCTGATAGCTCAGATCGTTCACGACGAACTCATCCCGCTCGCCGACGCGATCGGGCAGCTCGCGGCCGGCGACCAAGAAGCTGGCGATACCGGGTGAGCGCGTCACAGCTGCCGTGTCGCGTCCTTCGACGATCACGTGGCAAGGGTGGAGCAGCGCGATCGATGCCCCGGCGGGCTACAAGATCGACTGCTGCTCCCGCGCCGCTCCAGTAGCCACCGGGTGCAGGGGCTGGGTGACTGGCTGCTCACGCACCCCGAGCATCTCGACGAGGACGAGGCTCTCGCGCTGAAGAAAGTCCGTCCCGCTGCGGGCACCTCGACTCTGTCGCCGGTCACGTCGCAGCGTTCGCTGACATGCTCACCGGTCGCCATGGCGACCAGCTCGACACCTGGATAGAGACGGTTGATGCCGATGACCTGCCCGATCTGCACCGCTTCACGCGCGGCCTACGCCTCGGCTACGACGCGGTCCTGGCCGGGGGCTGCGAAGGCCGGACCGAGGACGGTCTATAGTCCGTCGGTGCTGATCGTTGAGGTTGACCTTCCATGATGGGGCGGACGCACGTGCTGAGCGGGGCGGTGGTCTGGCTGGCCGCCGCGCCCGCGCTGTCCCAGGAGCAGTGGCTGGGCTCGCAGCAGTGGCTGGGCTCGCACACCGCGTCCCTGTCCGCCGCCCAGCTGGCCGCCGGCGCGGTGGTGTCCGCGGGCGCGGCGCTCCTGCCCGACATCGACCACCCCGACGGCCGGATCGCCAACACCTTCGGCCCGGTCACCCACACGATGTGCAGGTGGATCGGTCGGGTCAGCGGTGGCCACCGGCACGCCACCCACTCGATCCTGTTCGCGCTTGTCATGGGCGCGGGTATGGGCCTGCTGGCCGTCCACGCCGTGTACGTCTGGTGGTTCGCGCTGTTCGTCCTCGTTGGCTTCGGGCTCCGCGGCCTCGGGTTGGATTTCGAACGGCACGGGCCCTGGTCCTCCATTGTCGACTGCGTGGTCGCCGGGCTCGCGGTCTTCCTCATGCACGGCCTCGACATGAGCTTCGCCGGCTACGCGGTGGCACTGGGGTGTCTCGCTCACCTGGCCGGGGACTGTCTGACCCCGCGCGGTTGCCCCCTGCTCTGGCCGGTCGGCTGGCGAATGGAGATCCCCCTGGTCCCCCGGACGGGCGGCAAGGTCGAACATCGGGTGGTCGTACCGCTGCTGGCCGTCGCTGCCGTCGTCCTCACCGTGCGGACCGTGTCGAGCGGGATCTCGTTCTCCCTGCTCACCGGCTGACCGGTAGAGCAGGGGCAGCCGCGCGAGGCCGGACAATTCCCGGATGTGGGTCTTTGGTGGCAGTCTTCCGCGCACAGCTGACCGGGTCTGTTGCATTCAGCGGAGCCAGGACATGGCGAGCCCAGCCGAACCGCTGATCAGACCGCCAGTGCGAGCTCGGTGAAGGCAGCCGACATCAGCAGGTGCGGGTCGGCGTCGACGCCGAGTTCGTCGTGGCCGCGGCTGATGTTCTGCACGAACGCATGCCCGGAACTGATCGTCTGCGCGGAACGGAGGCGTGTGAGCCCGCGCATGGGTCGGAGTCGGGCTTTCAGCTGGCTGTGGTCGGATTCGATGTCAAATGCGCCCGCCACACCAGCTACCGCGTCAAGAAACCCGGCGAAACCAGCAGCACCCGCCACCCCGGACCACCCACCGTCAGGCTTTACCCCCTGAACCCCCGTGCAGCATGATCAAAATAGGCTAAGTGACATTGCATCGTGGCAGATCCGCACGATTTCTATAAACGGTTCGACAACGACCCGGTCGTGCACCGGCGCTAGTTCAACATAATCGTTCTCGACTCGCCGGATGTGTTTCACCTTCTATACACAGGTGATTAGCATACGGCCCGGCGGTGCACAGTAGTTCGGACCCAGCTGCGTGAATGACGTGCTTGTGCGTGTGGACGGCGAGCTGTTGAACCAGTCACGCCACGTCATGCAGGACCAGATGTTCTTCTGACAGAAAGGACCATTGCCATGTCAAGCGCGCGCCCACGACGGACGCGACTTCTGGGTGCCGTCCTCATGCTCGGGACCGTCGTCGGGATGGCGGTTGCCGCCGCATCCGTATCGTCGTCGGCCACGCCCGAGGGCTCGACTGCGGCCAAGCCCTCGGGCAGCCCGGTGTGCCTGGTCGAGGCTGATGGCGTGGAGCACAACGTCAAGGTCCTGTCGACGGTGACTACCGAGCTCTACCATAAGACCCGCTCGTATCCCGGCCCATGCGCGGTGTACGGTGAGCCGGTCGTTCTCGGCGACGGGCACATCCGTACCTATGCTCAGCTTGACGGCGTCCGACCGCTCAGTCTGGGTTTCGTGTTCGGCAAGAACGCCCTGACGAACCTGCCCACTGCCAATACAGACGGCCAGCACTGCTACGACGTCGATGGCGACGGCACGATTGACGAGCAGGCCGAATGCGTGCATAGTCACGACTTCGTGCTCGAACTGCCACAGCAGTTCACCGAGCAGGTCGGCGGTCCGTTCACGTGGGCCCTGCTGACCTGGGACCCGCACGGGCACATGCCCGATCCCGTCTACGGCCTTCCCCACTTCGACTTCCACTTCTACATTCAGGACCTGGCCGCTCGAAACGCGATCCGGACCGGGTCCGGTAGCGGAGAAGGGCTCATCAACGGCGACGACTACGCCACCGCCCGGGTACCTGTGTCCGACCGTTACCGGCCGGAGGGCTACTTCGACTTCGGCGCCGTGGTGTCCGCGATGGGCAACCATCTGACCGATCTGAGCTCGCCGGAGTTCAACGGCAACATGTTCACCCACACCTTCATGTACGGCGCCTACAACGGCGAGATTACCTTCTACGAGCCGATGATCACGAAGGCGTGGCTGGCGGAAGTGACAGGCGGCAAGGCGGACTCCTGCACTCCGATCAAGGCGCCTGCAGCCTGGAAGGTGGCGGGCTGGTACCCCACCCGGTACTGCATCGAGTACCGGAAGAACAGGGAGGAGCTCACGGTGTCCCTGACCGATTTCGCCTACCGCCCCGCGGCCTGATCCGCCGGCAACACTATGCGGATCTTGTCCTCGGCGGGGAACGGCGAGGTTCAGCCGGCCGCGCCAGCCGCGTCCGCCCCCAGCAGGACCTCGGCAAGCTCGACCAATGATCCTTCTACGGGCACCGACCAGGACGATACGGGTGCCTGACGTTCGCGCCGCCTACAAGATCGTGAGGCGCCTTCCCGGTGAGGTCTACAGCTGGTCGCACGGACTATCGGTCGATGCCGGTGGCCGCTACGGACGGATTCTTGACAAGTGGAGTCCACGGACGTGGTGTACGGGGTGTGATCGTCTAGCGACTCGCCGGAGTGGCGGTCCGTGGTGAGAGGCCGGGCTAACGAGCATCACGTTTTCGGGGCAGGAGATGTCCGTCACCGCCGCGGTACTGCTGTCCTGGCAGAGACCTCGGCCAGGAACTCGTCGGAGGAGATCAGGCCGGGCGGGAGAGAGTCGCGCGCCGTCCGGCTGGTGAGCCGTTGCAGGAGTGCGTTGACCGGCGTGGGCACGCTGTACAACCGGTCCGAGCAGGTCACCTCGCCGTTGAGGTCGTCGGTCTGCACGCGGCCCGGTCCCGCGGGTCAGGCTCTGCCAGGTGGACGCGTCCGGACGCGGCGCAGGGCGGATCCAGCTCGGTCGAAGGCTATAGTCACGGCCGGCGTATGCCGCGACCCCGCGAAGGAACTACTCCAGGTAGTCACGAAGCTTCTCCGAACGTGAGGGGTGGCGCAGCTTCACGAGTGCCCTCGATTCGATCTGCCGGATGCGTTCACGGGTGACCCCGAACTCGTGGCCGACTTCCTCGAGCGTTCTGGGACGACCGTCCGTCAGGCCGTACCGGAGCCGGACGATCTGCCGTTCCCGATCGGACAGGGTGCGCAGGACCGCGTCGAACTGTTCCTGGAACAGCCCGACGGTGGCCGCCTCGAACGGGACGACCGCGTCCGAGTCCTCGATGAGATCACCGAAATGGGAGTCGGCGTCCTCGCCGATCGGCGTGTCCAGCGACACCGGCTCCCGGGATATCATGAGGATCTCCTGGACCCGCTGCGGCGTAAGATCCATCTCCGTCGCGATCTCCTCCGGGCTCGGCTCCCGGCCGAGGTCGGACACGAGCTGCCGCTGGACACGGACCAGCCGGTTGATCACCTCGACCAGGTGCACCGGGATACGGATGGTGCGCGCCTGGTCGGCGAGAGCGCGGGAAATCGCCTGCCGGATCCACCACGTCGCGTAGGTGGAGAACTTGTAACCCTTCGCATAGTCGAACTTCTCGACCGCACGGATCAGACCGAGGTTGCCTTCCTGAACAACATCCAGGAAGGGCATGCCGCGGCTGACGTAACGCTTCGCGATCGACACGACGAGCCGCAGATTGGCCTCGACCAACCTGCGTTTGGCGATCTGCCCGTCTCCTTCGACGGCCTCCAGCTCGCGGTGTTCCCGCGGTGTCATCGCACCCGTCGCGGTCGCGAGCTTGTGGGCGGCAAACACCCCGGCCTCGATCCGCCTGGCGAGATCAACCTCCCCCTCCGCGGTGAGCAAGGCGACCTTCCCGATCTCCTTGAGGTACATCCGCACCGGGTCGGAGGTCGGCGCCGCGCTCGCCGGCTCCTCGCGCCCGCGGCGACGACGGGCGGACGGGGCCGCGTCAGAGTCCCCGTCCCGAGCATCGAAGATCTCGACGCCCTCGCCGGCGAGCAGTTCCGCGGCTGCGTCGGTCCGCTCAGGCGATAGGTATGCCGCCTGCACGGTGGTGGTCACGTCGGCGGCCGTGACGAAACCGGTCTCCTCACCTCGGAGGAGGAGATCCTGGACCGCCTCCCCGAGGGCCTCGCGCGGCTCGACGCCAGAAGCCATGGACAGAACATCACTTCCTTCCCCGGAGCACCCACGCTACGCGAGAACACGGCAGGGGGATTCCGCGTCGGCGCGCGGACCGTCCGCGCTCCTGCCGGGTACCGGCGGGGAGGCCACCGCGGTAGCGTCCGGGTAGGACCAGGAGGCTACCGCCCGCTGTCGTCCCAAACGGTCAAGGTCACGAAGCGGGCGATCGTCGTCCACGGCGACTACGCAGGCGACCGGTGCGGGCGGTACGAGGTGAACCATCTGCTGTCGCTAGAACTCGGCGGGGCGCCGTAGGACATGCCCAACCTGAGGCCGCAGAACCCGCCATCGACGAAACCCCCAGGCCGATGACGAGTACGCCACCCGCCAGGCGGTACACGCCGGACAGACGCCGCTCGCCGCGGCACCGAAGGAGGTTGTGTCCAAGGCTCGGGCACTTTTGGTTACCAGAGGTGGTCGGTTCTCAGCCGCTGCGGCGGTTGTGGACGGCGGTCAGGGCATCTCCATGGTCTGCGCCCTGCGGAGCTCGTCGAAGGCGTGGGTCAGCTCGAGCTCCAGTGGGATGCGGAGCTGGTGGACGAGGTGGCTGACCGCGAGGGCGCAGGCGATCGGTAGCGCGTCGGCGTCGACCGGGGGCGCGTCAGTCTCATGCACCGACAACGCACCGGTCAGGACGAGGACGACGGCATGCGGGTCGAGGTCCGGAAACCAGGTCGTCGCGGCGTGCATGACGTCGGCCAGCAGCGCACGCAGGTCGTCGGCGTCCAGACCGGCCGGGAACGTCTTCTCGATCAGCCCGAGCGTCAGCGCGTGCAGCACGTCCCGGACCTGCTGTTCCTCACAGGTGCGTAGCCGGGCGCATGCATCACGAAGCGCGGCCGGGTCGTGAGCCGCCGCGGCTGCGACGGCGGTGGTCACAGCGCTGTGGACGGCGAGACCGGACGGTGGGAGTCCAGCCGTCGTCACGCGGACTCGACCGGGGGATACTCGGATATCGCCGTTCTTCGCATGCGGTTATGGTGACCCATCCAGCCCGGCCGGGTCCTCGAGCGCGGCCATACGCATCCAGGTGTAGAGGCAACCCAGGCTCGCAACCAAGGATAGACTCGTACACGGGAAACTGGTGCGCCTGCCCGGCCCACAGAGTCAGCGGCCCGGATATTGCGAGCCGCATCTGGCGTCAACGAGCCACTGACGCGGGTACAGATACCGTCGACCTCCGCTGCCCTCACCATGAGCACCCCACGGGTCAGATCATGTCGCACACGGCTCAACCCATATTGCGCCGCCCACGTCATGCCGTGGCCTCAGACCCCCCGCACAGACAGCCCTCAGGCACCGCGTCGTTTTCACCTCGCGGGCACGGGATGACTACACGTCCTGGGCCGACGACCGCAAAACGCTGCGCCGGATCAACCGCCTGATCGAGGAGTCAGTGCACGATCCGGCCACCGGGATCGGTAAACCGGAGCCGCTGTCACAGAATCTGTCCGGGTACTGGCCACGACGGATCACCGACGAACACCGTCTGGTCTACCAAATGCGCGGAGACGATCTGATCATTATTCAGGTTCGCTACCGCTACTGATCGGACTCGACACCATAAGCAACACGGCCGTGTCGCCGGGCCACGACTGCGGCAGCACCCTGCTGATCCGGCTCACGCGGACAGGGAACCAGGAGTGCGGATGTCAAGAAAGTGGAGTCCATGGACGTGGTGTATGGAAAGTAGCGATCAGACGTCAGGAGACGACAGGGGTCCGCTGATCAGCAGCCACGTTTGTGATGTTCATAGGGGTTCAATAGGGTTCGTCGCCCGTACTTCCGGGACGAAGTGATGCGGACCCGGGAACAGCTGTATGCGGCCTGCCCCCATGACCTACCTGTGGGACGTGCTGCGAGCCGCCGAACTGGTCAACGGCTTCACCGACAAGCCGCTTGCGGGATTCAGCATTCCGGCCGACCGGTCGCAGCCAAGAAAGGCATCTGAACTGTGCTTTCCCCACCTGGCTTTCCCCACCCGCGACCAGCCGTCAGTATGAAAGACGATCCGCTCGGCCTGGCACGGAAGCCGTCGCTGTCTCCTCGGCCGACCCGAACGACAGGAACCGGCCCGCAGCAAGATCTGCATCCGCCTCCGCGAGTACCTCGTCGAGCCACTCGGGGATCGACACGTTCGATGTCATGCAGAGGTGCTGACAGCTCACACTCGTGCACGGCGACCTCCTCGCCGGGGGAGATCCAAATGGTACTGCACCAGACACGGGCAACGGCTCCGTCAGCCCTCACCGGCGGGACGAAGATCCTGGTCGGTTTGCTGGCGGGTTCTGCGGGGGCGACGGTGGTTAGGAGCACTCAGCAGCGGACAGGATGCCCGAGGGGGTGGGCAGATATGAGCCTCAGCCGGCGGCTGGCCCTGGTGTTCAAGACCAAGGCGAACAAGATCCTGGATCGTGCGGAGGATCCGCGAGAGGTCCTTGACTACTCCTACCAGCGGCAGCTCGACCTTCTCCAGCAGGTGCGCCGCGGGGTGGCCGATGTCGCGACGAGCCGTAAGCGAGTCGAGCTGCAGGTCAGGCAGTTACAGGCCTCCGCGGACAGGTTGGGGGAGCAGGCCGGTCAGGCGGTCGCGGCGAACCGCGACGACCTCGCCCGGGAGGCGCTGGGCCGCCGCGCCGCGGTGAGCGGGCAGGCTCAGGATCTTCTGCGCCAGCATGCCTCACTGCGGGCCGAGGAGGACAAGCTGACCGTAGCCGCCCAGCGGTTACAGGCAAAAGTCGAGGCGTTTCGCACCCGCAAGGAGACGGTCAAGGCCACCTACACCGCGGCCGAGGCGCAGACGAGGATCGGCGAGGCGGTCTCGGGTATCTCCGAGGAGATGGGTGACGTGGGGCTGGCGATCCAGCGCGCCGAGGACAGGACCCAGCAGATGCAGGCCCGTGCCGGCGCCATCGACGAGCTGCTCGCATCGGGCGCGCTCGACGACGCGACCGTGACCGGCCGGCCACGCGACGACATCCAGGCCGAACTCGACAGGATCACGACCGGCTCGGACGTCGAGCGTGAACTCGCCGCGCTCAAGGGCGCGCCGCCCGCGGCCGGCACCCAGCTGCCCGCGGCCGGCACCCAGCTGCCCGCGGCCGGCACCCAGCTGCCCGCGGCCGGCAGCGGCATCCAGCTACCCGCGGCCGACGCCCAGCGGGCGATCGGGAGTGAGGAGTCGAGGGCGGCCGCTGAGCCGGGCGAGAGGACGACCACCGAGCCGGGCGAACAGCCATGATCGTACGAATTCTCGGGGAAGGACAGCTCGCCGTGCCCGACAGCGTCCTCGGCGAACTGAATACGCTGGACGACCAGCTGGTCACGACCATGGAGGCCGATGACGAGACGGCGTTCCGCGCCGCGCTCGAGGTGTTGCTCAGCCGCGTCCGCGCGTATGGATCCCCCCTGCCCGACGACACGCTGACACCGTCGGACCTCGTACTGCCCTCCACGGACGCCGACCTCACCGAGGTTCGCGGGATGTTGCGAGACGAGGGGCTTCGGGATGAGGGTCGTCGCGGCGAGGGCCTCATTCCGGATTCCGGACTGAGGTGACGACGATGACCGCACCGCCTCGCCGCCGGTTCCGGCCCGACCGGGGCCTGGCGGCCCGGATGCTGCTGACGGTCTTCCTGCTCGGGCTGGTCTACGTCGCCTTCGTCGCGGTCCTGATCGCGGTGGGCCTGTCGCCGGTACTTGTCATTGTGATCGCCGGGGGGCTGCTGTTCACCCAGTACTGGTTCTCCGACCGGATCGCGCTGTACGGGATGCGGGGCCGGATCGTCACCCCGCAGCAGGCACCCGAGCTGCACGGAATGATCGACAGATTGTGTACCCTGGCGGACCTTCCCAAACCGGCCGTGGCAGTCGCCGACGTGGACGTGCCGAACGCGTTCGCCACGGGCCGCAGCCCCCGGCGGTCGGTGGTCTGCGTCACGACCGGCCTGACGCGCCGGCTGGACACCGACGAGCTGACGAGCGTCCTGTCCCACGAGCTGTCGCACGTGGCGCACCGGGACGTCGCCGTGATGACCGTCGCCGCCTTCCTCGGGGTGCTGGCCGGGCTGATCACACGGTTTGGTCTGTACTCCGGCATGTACGGCGGGTTCGGCGGTAACAACCGGGACGACGACGAGGACAGCGGCGCCGCGGCCGTGGCCGTCATCGTGGTTGTCTCGGCCCTCGTCTACGCGGTGTCGTTCGTCCTGACCAGGTCGTTGTCCCGCTTCCGCGAGCTTGCCGCGGATCGCTCGGGCGCGCTGCTCACCGGCCGTCCCCGGGCGCTGGCATCGGCACTGACCAAGATCACGGGTGAGATGTCCCGGATCCCGACGCGGGACCTGCGCACCGCCGAGCCGTTCAACGCCTTCTTTTTCGCCCCGGCGCGGGCGGGCGGTTTCAGCCTGTCCACGTTGTTCTCGACCCATCCGCCGCTCGACGCCCGCCTCGCGCAGCTGGCCCGGCTGTCCGCCGAGCTCGAAGAGCCGTCCGCGGGGCTCGAAGACCCGCCGGGCAGCGTTTCCCCGTGACGACAGGACGCCACCATGGGACTCCTGGATGTGCTGCTCGGCCGCTCCCGGCCCAGGCAGCCCAACCTCGACCGGCTGTTCGCCCTGCCCTCGGCCGCGATCACACTCCAGACCTCGTCCCGCTTCCGCCCCACCGGCGTCGGATCAGTGTGTGTCAGACCCGCGGAGGGCGCCGCGTTCACCGGCCTGGAACGGGAGATCGACCAGATCCTCGTCCTGGACGGCGGTCGCTACGAGAAGCTGACCGACCGCTTCGGCTTCCGCTGGCTGGTACGCCGGACCTCCGCGGATGACATGCCCGGTCTCGTCACCGATCTGCACGCGATCAACTCCACGCTGCGCGATGCCGGCTTCGGCCCGGCGCTGCTGTGCGCCGTCGTCGCGTTCTTCGAAGGATCCCGGTCGGATGGGTCCCGATCGTTCGGCCTTGTCTATCTGTTCATCCGCGGCACCTGGTATCCCTTCGCTCCCCTTGCCGACGAACGCCGGGACAACCCGCTCGAACTCCAGATGAAAGCGACGCTCGAGGGCGATCTTCCCATCGAACCGGATCTGTCCCGATGGTTCCCCGTCTGGGGAGCCCCCGGCCTCGACGAGCCCGCCGCACCCCGGTGAGACGACCGCATCCCGGTGAGACGACCGCACCGCGGTGACTGCCGCGCGGTGCGGTGACGCGGGCATGCGGCCTGTCGCCCCAGCGGCCCGGTCGGCGTGATGCCGGCGTATGGACGGGACATGTATCAAGACGGACGTACGTCAGTCAGTCGTGGCGGATGCTGATCGTCCGGACTGCTTTGGGTTCGCCGCTTTCGACTGGCACCCGAACCTCGAGGATGCCGTTCTGGTAGGTCGCGGCGACCTCGTCCTCCTTCGCCCCGGGCGGGAGGGCCACCGAACGGGTGAACGCGCCGTAGTGGAACTCGGTGCGATAACGGCCGGCGGCCTTCTCCTTCTTCTCCTCCCGGCGCTCGGCGTGCACCGACAGTTCCCCTTCCGACACGGTGACCTCGACGTCCCTGTCCGGGTCGATGCCGGGGATCTCGGCGCGTAGCACGTAGGCGCCGTCCTCGGTGTACTCCTCGACCGGCACGGCGTCCTCCCGCAGGCCCAGCAGCCGTGCTGCCAGCGAACGGCCCTCCTCCGACCACTGCCAACCGAACAGCTCAGGCGACCATTCGTGACGAGCATGCTCGCGTCGAATCAGCGCCGGACGGCTACTCCCTTTCACGGCTACTCCCTTCCGAACCTCTTCCACCTCTCCGCATGGCTTCCGGCGGTGCGTGCCGGGCCCTGTGCCGGGCCGCGTGACAGGCATGGCCGCGTCCGCGATGTGATGGGCGTGATCGGCCGTGACGTGCCGGGCCGCGTGACGGGTATGGCCGCGCCGCCTTGGAGCTGGTCGGGCTCCACCACCTCTCCAGCGTGCTCCTTGTCGCCGTAGCCTGCCTCTCGGCGTTGGATGGATGTCCCCGCGCTCCACCACAGGCTCGCAAGGTGGCGGTCAGAGGCATCACGGGTGGCGGGGCCGCGGCCCATACCCGACGCTGGTGGGACCGACCGCCGGAGGTGCGCAGATGAGATACGTCGGGAGAGTGCTCGCCGCGGCGGCGGGGGTCGGAGCCGGCGTCGTGGCCGGGCTGCTCGCGCGGCCGCGACGCATCCGTCGCAGGATCGGCCTGGTTCGGGAACGGGTCGGCCGCCGGTTCCGTTACCTGCGGGGACGGCTTCGAGGGGTCCGTTACCGGCTCGGCGGAGGCCGTCCTGACCCGGACGTCACCGACGACGTCCTCGCCGACCGGGTGCGTTCCCGGCTGGGTTCGGTCACGCGAAGGCTCGACGTCCCGCGGGTGCATGTGACCGCCTTCGGCCATGTGATCATCCTGCACGGTGACGTCGCCACAGCGGCCGACGCCATCGTGGTGGAGGACGCGGTCTGGCGGACGTCGGGGGTCGAGGGGGTCGTGTCGATGCTGCACGAAGGACTCGTCTCCGGGGACACCCGGCCGTCCGAAGGCGATCTGACCCTGCTCCCGTCCCCCATGCTGCGGCGGCTGTTCGCCGCGGCGCAGCAGGCGGGCTGTACGCAGGAGACCGTCCAGCCGGCGGTGCGCGCGGTGCTGACGACGTTCTTCGAGCGGTTGCCGGTGGCCGAGCGGCGGCACGTCGCCTCACATCTGCCCGTCGACGTGCAGGTACTGACCGTGCCACCGCGGCGCCGCGGCCAGGCCCCCGCGCGCATGCGCCACCTGGACGAGTTCATCGAGGCGGTGCTGCGGATCGACCATATCGATCGCGTGCACGCGCACGACATCACCGGTGCCGTCCTGCAGACGTTGCGTGACCTCGTCCCGGAGGAGGCCCAGGACGTCGCGGCCGTCCTCCCCGAGGAGCTCAGACGGACGTGGACCGAGCCGGCAGCGCACACGGCAGCGCACACACCACCCATCTGACCCATGCCGGGAACATCCAGGTCGGGAACGCAATGTTCGGCAGGACGCAATGTTCCGCGGAACGCAACGTCCCACAAGGTGGGAACTGAACCGGACACGGGGACTACCAACCGGCAAGCCGGGGCAGGACGACGTCTGCACGATCGACGAGCCGGCCGGAGGAAGCGCGATCATACGAGGGAGCCACCGGGACATCACCCGGGACGTCGCGAAGCGCCCGGTGCCTGGCGCAGTCGCTCCTTCCGCGCGTCCACCGGCCCCAGGTTCCAACATGTCCTCTTTCCAACATGTCCTCGAGCAGGGTGTGGGCCGCCTTCTCCAGTCCCCCGATCAGATGATCAGATGAGGAAGGGCCAGCGCCGGACGATGGCCTGCCGTTCCCGCTTCAGGTGACGTCGGGGGATGACTTCCGGCCCGGCCGGCGGGTTACCCAGGCCCCTCGCCCAGAGGCGATGAGGACGTACCTCGCGCCTGGGCGACTGTCCGCACTGTCAGTGCGCTGTGCTGTTAGCCCACGTGCTGTCAGTCCACGATCGTGAGGATCTCCGATGTCGGCCGACGCCGGGCCGGCTCGACGGGACTGCCTCCCGGCAACGGGTAGCCGACAAGAATGATCATTTGGACGTGACCGGTGCTGCGAAGCAGCTCGCGCACCCTGACCCGGATCGCGTCGATGTCCTCGGCGTGCCCGACCGGACGTGCCGCCGCGCCGTGCGCCGCGGCTGTCAGCAGTATCCGCGCGACCGCCTGACCGGCGGCCATGCGGTCGACGGGTCGGTCCGCATCCGTCCCGAGCGCGACGACCGTCGGCCGCCGGGCCTCTACGGGCGCAGTGGGGGAGCGGCCGGGAGCATCCATGCCGATCCCGCCGGTCCCGCCGGCCGCGACGTGGCGGTCCATGGTGTCCAACCACATGGTGTCCACGTCCGTGGCGCCCAACGCGGCCAGCCAGCAGCCTTCGGCTTCCGCCGCCTGGCCGAGCTCTTCCACGACCGTGGCCTGTACAGGGGCGGGACGCAACGGCCGGCGGTCGGTGATCCGGTCGCGCATGGCCGTGACGAGTGCCCGCTCCCCGGCGTCGGGTGGGAGCACGGTGCTGACATGGATGGTGGCGAGTGGCTCTCTGCCCGCGAGATCCATGTCGAGATCGGCGTATCCGGGCCCGTAGGGCAGGACGGTCACCTCCGGGACCAGATCGCGAGCCCGCAGCGCCAGGCGCGCGTAGTACAGGGCCGCACCACAGCTGATCAGTAGTTGCCGCCCGTCCGGGTCGATGGCGCCGAGCAGGAGGGACGGGTCCGCGAACAGCTCGAGGCGCCCGCTGCCTGCGAACCAGTGCCATGGCTGGGTGTCGTGGATCGACGGTGCCAGCGAAGCCTCGGTGACGACTTCCTCGATCTGCTCGCGGGCGGGCACTACGCTGGTTGTCGACATGATCTTCACCGTCCCTGGTTTCTGCGTTGTCGGCTCTTCCTTGTTTCTTCCCCTCTCCTGGATCCTGTCTCGCTCCCGGGCTTTGTCTCGCACCCGCCGGGCCGGTCGCTCGACGTCGGTGGAGCCCTCTGGATCGGCGGGAATCGGTGCGATCGACACGAACCGTACCTACATGTAGCCAGATGAACACGGAAAAAAATTTCCATGAACTGCTTGCGATCATGAAACTCGGCTGTTCCGTCGTGTATGTTTATCCCTGCCGGCGGAAAGCCGGGAGACACCCGAGTCAGGCTCTTCGCTCAGGTGGCCCCCATCCCCGGTCCGAGACTCCTTCGGGGAGCTTGGGGTGGCTCGCGAGGCGAATCCCGGATAATTCGGAGAGGTTTGACTCGGCGAGGTTCCATCAGTAAGTTACAACAGTTGCTCCGAGCGGGCCGCCGAAAGGCGCCTCTCGGGTTG